>NZ_JAGGKL010000001.1:25000-325000 GCF_017873625.1 Methanobacterium petrolearium
AAAATTTAAATCATAAAAGTCTCACATATATTATTTGTTAATATGGATCATATAATAAACCAAATATAATAACTTCAAGGGATATAAAAATTGGTAAATAATGCACAAAGAGGTGATCTGATGATAGACTCCAAAATTCTGGTATCAGTGGTCATTGTATTGGTTATAGGAGTGGCTGCTGCAGGTTACCAGATATCCAACACTCCCGGACTATGGCAACCAGTGGCATCAAATAGCCCGGACTCAAACCAGCAGTCAAGTTCTTCCACTGGAACTGGATCTGGAAATCAACAAAGTTCTGGTTCTGCATCCGGTGCTTCAACATCTTACAGTCAACAAGCAAGTGGATCAGGGAGTGATAATGTGAAAATATCATCTTCAGAAGCTAAAATAATTGCTCAACAATCTATTGAAGAAGATGGAGCAGCAGCAGGAACCCCTCAACTGATTACTTCAGATGGTAAACAGGTTTACTTAGTGCCAGTTGTTCTTAATGGTAATCAGGTTGGGTCAATCTACATTGATGCCCAGACTGGTGAGAATTTAGGAGGAGAGGGAGGTGCTCCCTAATGGTTGAAATGGTGGAAACCGAAGTCGAATGCTGTAAAATAATCTCTGAAGATGTGGAAAACGCAGTGGTTATAGAAGGATCTCCAGAATTGGGGCTTATTGGTAATATAGTTGGGTGGCTTCTGGTGGAAGAACTAAAAATGAAACAAATTGGACATATAGAATCCAAATATTTCCCACCACTCGCAGTTCTCTATAAAGGAGTTGCTATACGCCCATTCAGGATTTACGCAATCGATGATATGGTTTTGTTCCTTTCTGACTTTGTTGTTCCGCCAAACGTGACCTATGACATGACAAACGCCATTGTAGATTGGATGGTAAGAAATAACAGCAAAGAAATCGTCACTTTAAACAGCATTGCGGTCCGTCAAAAAACCAACGGAGTTGCCGGTGCTGCTAACTCATTTGAAGGTCTTAAAAGGTTGGGTGACCTTGAACTGCCCATACTCCCCTTTGGAAATATTAATGGACTTTCAGGTACTCTGCTTACCAGAAGCATGAGTCGTGACATTCCAGGTTCGTGTCTTTTTGCTGAGGTATTAAATCAGTATCCTGATCCCCGTGCTGCTGCCAGTGTGGTGGATGTTTTAAATAGGATGCTGGACATAGAAGTAAATCCCGAACCACTTTTGAAAGAAGCCGAAGAAATAGAGTCAAGACTTAAAGAACTGGCTCAGGCTGTTCAAGGTGAAGGGGAATCCCCAGCATACAGTTAACTTCATACGGGCCCGTAGCCTAGTTGGATAGGGCGTCGGACTTCTAATCCGAAGGTCCCGGGTTCAAATCCCGGCGGGTCCGTTACTTGTAACCTTTTTTGTATATCAATAATTAGTTAATCTGGATGATGTAAGAATTAATCTGGATGGATATGGAAATAAAAAAATAAAATATATAAACTTAAAATCTATTTGAATAAATGTATGGGCCCGTAGCCTAGCCAGGACAGGGCATCAGACTCCTAATCTGAGGGTCCCGGGTTCAAATCCCGGCGGGTCCGTTTAATTTCCCAAATTTTTAAAGCAACCAACCAAAGCGTGTTGAATATTCCGGATAAAAAATAGATTAAATAAAATGAATCAAATTAAGAATGACATGAACATCAATAATTAACTTATTCTGCAGGATTTCTGTTTAAAATCTGTGTCATTAAACTTACTACAACAAATCCACCAAGAATAACACCTAAAACTGTCAAAACATACATGCTCATTGTTAACACCTCAATAATTATTATTTTTAATATTTTATTCTCCTTTGAAATATTTTAATCTTAAAATTGTTAATTCCCTAATTAATATGGGTTAACTGAATGAATATATAAAAACTTTTCTTGTCACCCCACAGGCCAAAATAATTTATTTCATAAATGCATCTAATGTGGAATTTTCATTTTTAGGAATCACTTCATTAATCACTTCATCTTCATCAAATACCAGTTCCCCATATCTTCCCCCGCCACCTACTTTGATCCGCAGGGTTTTATCACGAAAAGCATGTATCCTTCTGGCAAGTTCCGGGTCGATTTCAGTTAATTCTTCCAGGGGAGCGTCAATTAAAACTGAAATCTCATCACCGAATTTTAGAATTAATTCCTGCCATTTTCTCTGCACAAATTTGGTGGTGACTCCTTTACTGTAGGTGAGGCTAATGATCTCAGCCAGGGGCATTATATGGATGTAAGGTGGTCGGTGCGTAGGATGATGTGGTTCATCCCAGGTGGCTAGTTCTTCTACCCGGTAATCAACACCTTTTTTTATGGTACCTCCACAGGGACATTTCATGTTCATTCGGATGGCTTCCTCTGGATGGTACTGCTGGTAACATTTGGTGCAGGCAGTGCGATGATACTTGCCCAGTCTCGGGTCAAAGCCATAGTTTGCTGTGATCTTCTTATCATTAATTGCATCCTTCAGGGCAGGGAAACTTAAATTTTTAACGTCAATTTCATTAAACTCACGTCCCAAACGATGGGGCCATGGTGAATGTGCATCTGAGTTGGTGAGGAAAGGTATATCCTGCAACTCTTCGATACGATCCGCCATATCTGTATCTGCAGAAAGTCCAAGCTCCAGGAAATCAGGAGTTTGGCTGTAACAGTTACTGATACTGTCATATTCCTTGTACATGCTGGTCCATGGAGTGAATGCATGTGCAGGTCCTACCATGCAACCGTTTTCAAGGGCTAATTCCTGTATTTGGGTACCATTCATCTTAAGTCGCGGTCTGCCATCAGAATCCAGGTTCCCTTTAAGTTTTTTCCGCATATGGTAGGCTGCTTCAAAGGAGGGTAGTATTATTAGGTGGTGTACTCGCCGGGAATCTTCCACTTCTGAAGTTAGAATAAGTTTGGTTTCCGGATTTTTGGAAAGTCCTTCTGGAATTTCCTCCTGAAGAAATTCATTGTGGGTTTTTTCACTGGTTTTGATCCTGAAAATCCCTTCCCCATCCTCTTCAGTGGCTTTTTCTATCATGTTAAGCCATTTTTGATGAAACGCATCTCCAGTTGCCACGATATGCAGTCCTTTCAAAGTTCCTTGAGAAGATAATAACTCAGGAGTCATATTTTTAGAAGTAGCCATAGAATAAGGTCCGTGAATATGTAGATCTGCCCTTATGATCATTTTTACATCCCTTCTTGAATAAACTGTGAAATTACCAAAAAATGAATAAAAAGAAAAAATAACTGAATTGTTTTTATTGTGGATTTGAAGTTGTTATGGATTTTTTTATGGATTCAAATGGGAATTAACCTATGTATCGCAGGTCTTCTTCTCCAGGTACGATGTTCATCCGTTCAGCCATTTCACGTTCCATTTGCTGAGCCTTGCTAATCATCTTTCGGGTTTCTTCAGCCCGTTCTTCCAGTTTTGCCACGTCAACATCGATTTTGATCATTTGTAATAGGGTTGTGAGTACTGCCTTTGATGCATCAGCATCAATGAAGTATCCTGGGGTTTCACCCATGAGACAAACACCATTCATACCTCTAGAGGTTCCCAGACCCAAAATTAGACCTGATGCCCCAATTATTCCGCCATCAGCTGATCTTAAGGTTACTCCTTGTTCTTTAAGCGTTTCTGCTAATTTTTTGTTGGTGGCTGCTCCGAAAACTTTGGGTTTTTCCACCGGTTGACCTGTTCCCAGACCTCCCAGGGTGTAAATTTCTTTAACACCGTAGTTTCCGACGAAATCCAATATGTGTCCACAGATTTCATATTGTCCTTCTGGACTAAGTCCCTGGGTGTTCCCTCCCAGGAAAATGAAATCTCTTTCATCTTCTCCCTGGCTTTTTAGGTAGTAAAACTCGTTTTTCATGGGTTCTACTATCCCGTCTTCATCAACGAAAACTTGTGGTGGGAATGATGGTGAGTAAAGTTCTGCGAACTTTTCTGCCCCTAACTCGTGGATGATGTGCTCTGCCACCAGTTTGCCCACATGACCTATGCCTGGTAGGGCTTCGATGAATATGGGATCCTTTAGATCCACTTCTCTAATCATTTTTATGAAAGTTTCTTTCATCTATAACACTCCTATATACTAATTCACTCCCATCAAATATTCAAATAGTAATAAAGGATTAGTTAAGAGATTTATTAAGTTTCAGGAATTTATGAAGAGATTCACTTACATCAAGAAACTCTTAGGTTCTGAAAACTCAGTGAAAAATCAAGTAATTTGATTTTTTTCTATGGCCTGTTTCTTGAGAATTCTCCTGTATTTCCCGTATTTATCTTCAGGAGAATATTTTGGGGGGTATATCACTTCTAATTCTCCCCCACAATGTGGGCAGCGATCCTTTAGAGTATATTCCTTGCAGGATCTGCACCGCCTCATTTTCAGTTTCATTCTAATTCCCTACGGAATTCACCTTCACCATCAGCTTCTAAAACAGTTGCAATGGCCTTATCAGCGGCTTCCTTAAGAATAGTTTCTGCAGTGATGTAATCTGAAGATTTGACAAGCAAGCGATAACGAGGTGCTCCTACACACTGCACCGACACATCATCCTTATTAATGGCAGATAGAGCACTACGTATGATTTCCACACCATCCGGAGCATAAGAAGTGAGATCCACATATCCGGTAATCTGAACTTCAGGAGGGGATATATTCTTTTTGGCCACTTCAGTTATGGCATTAGCCCATGCTTCATCCATTCCTCTTTCTATAAGGGAATCGGCACCTTCTTCAGCTGATATTTCAAATGCACCATAGAGATCTCCGAATTCATCCATGATAGCGTAGCCTACTTCATCGTAAGCTGTATTTAAATCCTTGTTTATGCTTTTTGCAGCGAATTCAAGGAGTTTTTCTGCTTTCTGTTCAATCTTCCACTGTTGGATCTTACGGGTTCTTTGATCTTCCCGGATCCTTTTCATGGACACATCTACGTGTCCTTTTTTGGGGTTAACCCGCAGCACACGGGCTACGATCTTCTGATTTTCCCTTACGTAGTCCCGGATGTTTTTCACCCATCCTGCTGATACCTCAGAGATGTGGATGAATGCTTCTTCTCCAGGATACTCTTCCAGTTTGGCGAATGCACCATAGTTAAGGACTTTGTGCACGGTGGCCACTATTAAATCGCCTTCTTGCGGCCACTTATGCTTCATTCTTACCATTAAAACACCTTAGTCCAGGACTTCCACTATTTGGGCTACGATTTCTGATTTTCCACCCTTGGATTTTACCAGGGATTTACCGCATATTATGCACTCCACTTTGGAGGCAGCGTGATCAAAGACTACTTGTTGATTGCCACAATCCCCACATTTTACTCTTAAAAAGTTGCTTTTACTTTTTGACATGTTTTTCACCTACTGCTGGACGAATTCTACTTTTCCAGCTCGGAATGTGGAGCGTTTGATATGGGATTTGTTGCATTCTTTACACTTGTATCTTAAGTCCAGTTTTTTGGTGGGTTTATTACCTGATGGTAATGGACGAGGGTATCCACGGTAACCACTGGTCACCCTTCTGAACTGACGTTGACCCCATTTTAATTCACTGGCCTTTCTTCTTTTTGATTCTAAAACTATGTGAATTGTATGTTTCTTGCAATTTGGACAATAAGTTTTCCTTTCCTTAGGAATCTTCATATAATCACCTCTTTGGCTGTAAAAATAAGTCATCTGACCTGTAAAATTGATTAATGGTCCTCGGACTATTATAAAAAGCCTAACTCTATATCTCGCTATTTATATTTCACTGTTTATTTATACCTTTGTATGGATTTTCCTTTATGATTTTTAATGATTATATTGGCATTGGGTTCAGGCATGGTGATGATATCACCAGGGTAAAATGGACCGTAAACCTTGTTATCCACCCCCATGATGGAGGGTAGCTTGTCTAAGATCATTAAAATCTCTGTTGATGATTTTCGAATGTTGGAACTATCTTTTGATATGGATGAAGTATTATTACCAACTTTTTCAACTGTTTTTCCTTTAAACTCGTCAGAAATTTCAGAACTAGTTCTTACATCCACATTCTCAGCTTTTTTTGGAGAAAAAGATGATTCATCAGAACTTTGCCTGGAAGGTTCCTTTCCAAACTGTTTGTAGATTTCATTTTGAATTTCAGGAGGGATTTCATCAACACTGGGCGGAATTATTGTTTTTTTCGAATCAATGCTTCCACTACTTCGGTTTAAACTGCTATCTTCATCTTTAACAAACCCCTTAAAATCTTTTTTAAAGATTTTAGAATCTGTAGTTGAAGAGGTTGAACTTGTTTTGAGTTTGGGATCCCCTTTATTGGTGTAAGATCTCAGAGGAGATCTCATTTCCTGCCGGTAAGTGGCAAGTGATTGATATAACGCCCTGTAAAGTTCTTCTTCTTCAGGAGTTACATTTGATGGAATTTTTGCTATTCTATCCTCTTGAGAGTCCTTAAAAAGTTGATAAGAACGTTGAACGTTCATTACTGCACTGTTTGTTATTTTGTGCTCTCTTCTCTCGCAAATCTCTGCTACAATTCTTTGAGCATCGCGGAGGAGGTATGATTCAAATGAAAATGGATTATTATCTATCTTTTCCATGAGTTTATTGAAATATCTGGAGATCTGTTGATAAAAATCATCTCCCACAGGAGATAGACTACTTAAACTTCGTTCCTTCTTTTGGATCTCCCTCAAATTCTGGAAAAATTCATCCAACCCTATTCCTCACTTTATTCTTCACTTTCTATTCTGGGAGCCAGGAGAAAACTTAGTTCACCTTCATCAGAAGCCATTTGAAGGGCAAGATTCAGAGGCATGTCGTTTCCCAGCCGTATTATCGCAGATTCGGAGAATTTATCTGCTTTTAGCATTTCTTTAACTTTTTCAAGGGAAAATATTGATTTAGCAGATTCTTCTATCTTTTCCCCATGCAAATATTCAATTTGAGCGTCTCCAAACTCTCCTTCAGCAGAAGCTTCAAATTTATCGGCGTTAACTTGAAGAGATATCTTATCAGACACTATGCCTATGTCCTGAATAGATTCTTTGAGTAAATTGAATGGTACTTCGAATTCTGTAGGGTATTCCAGTTGTGGTGGGCTGGGGGCTTCGTATTCTATGTCTATAAGTCTAATTTTGAATGTTCTGTGGGCTTCACCTTCAAAAGTTATGATAAGGTTACCTTCATCCACAGAGAGCTCCACCATGTCCTCTGCTTTAGCCCTTTTTAAGACCTTCATTAATTCTTCAGTGTCCACGTTGATCTTCATTGACTCTTCACACTGGTATTCATCAAATAAAGCTTTTTTGAGCTCCAGATGCACAAATGTGATATGACTACGGTCTAATGCATCCAACCGGAGGCCCTCTTCATCTGCCTGCATTTGCACCTCATCTACAATAGATGATATAGCATCGAAACTGGTCTTCAAAATATTGGAATCACTTAAAACTGCCTTGAACATGTTCATCCTCCTTTAAGTTACTTTTTATCCTTCTCATCTATATCCTTTTGTTTTTCTTTTCCATCTAATGATTTTTCTTTTTGGTCTGATGATTCTTTTTTGGAAGGTTTATCTTCCACTTCTTCTAATTCTGAATGTATTTTTTTGAGGAATGTCCCGGCCAACAAATGGCGGCCAAAGAAAGTTGCAATTATCAGGATTCCTATGAGAATTGAAAAAACTGATAATACTGCTCTTTCACCATATATCACATTATCAGCTAAGCGCACTGATGCGCCAAATTCATACAGTATCCCGGCAATGATGAACAATACCCCAATAATACCCCCAATAATCTGAATAACTTGTTTTTTATTTGAGTGCAAATATTTAAAGCTTTTAAAACTCATGAATTCATGGCTAAAAGAGAATTCATGCCCATCACTTGAGCCATTAGTTTTTTCTTTGTCATTTACTTTTTTAGTATGAGATTTTTCATTTGATTTTTCAGAAAACGTCTTAGAAGGATCTAACTCAAGTTCATCCAAGCTAGGACCCATTAAAAAGTCTCTGAATCGTTTAGTGGACTTTTTATTGGGTGATTGATCTGTGGAAGATGCATCTCTGGTAGATGTCTTTGCTGTGTTTTTGGATAGAGATTCTTTTGCTAATTTGGCATCTTCAGAGGTTTTCTGTTTTTGGTTTTCCTTCTTGGGCTCTTTTTCCATATAAATCGCCCCTTTCCAATCACTAATCGTACTCTCTCCAGGTTTGTCCACACTTGGTGCATCTTAAAAACCGAGTTTCGGATTCGTCAGCTCTTCTTGTCTGCTGTAACCACCAAAAGGCCTCTCGGTTGCCGCATTTAGGACATAATGCCTTGGTGGTCGGCAGAGTTTTAACATCATCCCCGGTTACAATCACATTCTCCTTGGGGGATACTTTCTCAGAAACTTCATACTCACTTAGTGATTCCTTTGTTATCTTTTTTTGGTAACCGCATGAACACTCAAAACGGTCCCCTTTAGGAAACATTACAGTCCCACATTTAGGGCAAAACTCCATTTAAATCCTCCTCATAATCTTAAAACGTTTATTAATTCTCATGATACCATTATAGTCATCTTTGATGTTGATTTTTATTATTACTTATCCATTCTTCAGTTTCATATCTTCTCTAAAGCGTCTTTTAAAATTTCATGATGATCAAAGGCTAAATCCATTTCAAGTGCTTCATGAGGTGTGAAAGAAGAGACTTCCTCAGCATCGGTGTCTGCTTTTAGATCACCTTCCGTTTTCGTGGCTAAAAAACATACTGTGATCATATGGCCCCTGGGATCTCTTTCTGGGTCTGAGTATACTCCTAATAAATCTTGAATTTCTATCGAAATTCCGGTTTCTTCTTTAACCTCTCTTAAAACCGCTTCTTCCACAGTTTCGCCGTATTCCACAAATCCGCCAGGAAAAGCCCATGATCCTTGGTATGGTGGATTTTTACGTCTGATGAATATTATTTTTCCATCTTCAGCAGTTATCACTGCATCAACAGTTAATAAAGGATGTTTAGAATTTTTTATGTGTACAATCCCCCTCACAAATCTCAAACTCAATTAAACCGTTGCGATGAATTTCATTTTATTATTAAGTAAACGTTTAACACAAGGAAATTCTCAAAAATCCCCATTCAATGATCATCCATGGATTTAAAAATTGCATTGCCCATCTGATTTAAAGATTTCAGGCATTTCCTTTGGATTCTCCGGTGGTTACCCCAGCTGCTATGATGTGTGCTGCTCTAATAGGTTCAGGTATTGCACTTCGGGTTGAAGAAAGTGTCACAATCTTGTAGGCATCTTCCTGGCTGATTCCACTGATTTGCATGTAAATTGGTTCCTGATCATGGATTTTGTCGATTTTATGGATTTTTCCTGCTTTGAGAATATGGTTCCATCGTTCTTCCCAGTCTGGAAAATTTTTTAGAGCTTTTTTTATTTTATCCAAATCAGGGTACTTGCGCATGATAACTATTACTGGTACTCCTGTTTCTTGGAAGATCCTCTGGATGTTAACCAGGTTAAATCCACCAAAGGTGATTCCATCCAGCATCATAACTCCCAGTTGTTCCAGGTGCCGGGATTTATTCACCATTTCAATGAGGGAATCCGTGGCATCGTTACCATCCGCAGTTATGTAGGTGCGGAGTACACCATCCAACCAGTTTCCTGCCCTGAAAACTGTTCCAATAAGCATAACCTGCTGGTTGGTGTGGGGAACAAAGGGTGCATCATCAATTCCCAGGATCCTGATTTCTTGCTTGATGTTCCTGAACGTTTTAAGTTCATTTTTTCTTTTTAGTTGTTGTCTTTTTGGTGGTCTTCCCGGTGGTTTTTTTAGCTGCTTTTTTAGCTGGCTTTTTGGTTTTCTTTTTTGATTTAGGTTTTCCATCAGCATCAGATTCTATGAGCTCTTTGAACTCTTCACATCTTGATTTTAAAGTTTCAGCTGCATTTTTGAGGGATTTTTTAGGGTTCTTTGCTTTTATGTAGAGTTTGGGTTCTCCAATAATTGGATGGTCTATTACATACGCTGCAGCTTCTACATCTTTATCTTCCATAAGGGTCTTTCTCAGAGCATTACAGAGTGTGTGTGTTTCTCCTGTAATTTCAATCTCTAATTCATTCTTTTTATCAGTTATAACCTTCATTTTATCCCTCATAAGTTGAAGAAATATTTCGAGTCTCTTTTCTACCACAGTTAGGACATTTGACTTCTTTTTTACTTATCTGTTTCATGAAATGTCTGCAGTTGGTGCACATGGCCTTTACCACACCCAGTTCATTTTCAGCCGTGGTCAGATCAGCGTTGTCCACTCCCATCACCTTGGTGACCTTTGCTTGTATAAGATCTCCAATGTGGAAATCATCGGTGAGTTTGTCCACATATCCCTTTCTTGCCTGGGAAATGTGTATGGCTCCTAAAAACGTGACAGGAAGGCTTCTCTTACTATCTTTGATCCCTTCCACATCTACTAGGGCTCTTTGCCCTCTGACTTCCCTTATCTGCCCTAAAACAACGTCTCCTTTTTTCAAGATTGCAGGGGACTTTGCTTTGGGAATTATGGATATTTTTTTGTTTTTCTGGTCTATGGTTACTGTTCCCGCCACCAGGGACCTGATTTCACCATAGTCATCGTAGGTCCATTCCGACGGAAGAAACTCCTCAGTGACCCCTAATGCGTCACCTGGGAGAACGAAATCTCCGTTTTTTGCTTTCATCTAATTCACCTCATTTTAAAACAAGCTTATTCAAATTTTAACTTTTTTTTATTTAACTTTGCTTTTGGTGTTGAACAAATGTAATAGGAACAATTGCAATTAAAAATTCCTTAGTTTTTTAGTTTAATAAACTCCAACATCCTTAAAAAAACACTTTATCTTATTACTTAATATTATTTAAGAACATTGAACTGGATGAACTGATTTAAACACTGATTTAGTAATATATGTTGATTATGTGAATGTTTCAAGCATGTGATAAAAATTGCTAGGAATATTAGTAAATAATTGTTTAGTAAGTTTGATTCCGTGTTAAATTATTTTGTTAAGTGTGATGATTTATATGTTGAGGATAATCTGAATACTTTTGTTAAGTGTAACAGATTCACTGAAAACATGATGTCTGTAAACATGATTTTTTTTAGTATAGGATGATGAGAAATTTTTACAATGTTATTTTTTTAGTATAATTTTTAGTCAGCTTCAATGGGTTAGTAATCGTGAGTCAATCTGAATTTGTTATGAATTAATGATTATGTAATCTTAGTATTTAATCTCATCCATCTTGTAATCTTCCCACTCCCTGACTCCCAAGACTATCTCCAGTTCATGAGGAGTTAAAAGGGGTTTTTCGTACATTTCTGAGTCATCTATTGCTATCCGAGGACAAGCTGTGACGATAAACGCATCTAAATCCATGAATGGCATTAAACTGGGAGGATTTATTTCATCCAAGAGGATCAGATAAGCCTCCTTACCCCCTTTATGTATCATCTTCTTTAAAGATTTTGCCAGTTCCCATCGTGACTGTCCAACTTTAGAGGAGAGGAGTATTCCAAATTTTTGGGCCTCCTTGGCCCTGGTTATGCGTGCAAAACGTATTCTAAGAATCCTGTCCGCGAATTCATCTATGTTTCTTACTTGATTTAGATAAGGATCAGCAATTATCACCGGCTTTTGAGTGGAAAGCTTTATTCCCAGGGGATGGAAGTTGCCGCTGCCCAAGTACAGGAAGGCGTCCACAGGTAAATTCTGCACTGATGAGAAGTTACAACCCAAAACTTGGCCTTTCCGTGTCCCTGATCCTTCCTTCATTATTACCTGCTTACCATTTTCCTCCAGGAAATTGGCAGCATCATCTAAAAGGTGCAGATGCTGGGTTGTGGTTACCAGACCAATCTTTTCTTTTCCTTCAAGAAACATTAATGATTCATTCAATATTTGCATCGATTCTAACTGGTAAGAAGCTTCAATAAAAAGTGTGGGGACTTTATATTCAATAGGCAGAGGAGTGTGTCCGAAGTGCACCAGTAAATCCACTAAACCTTCCATTTCCCTATCAGAAAGATCACAGGCACCCCAACAGGGATCTCCAGATATTAAAACTGTTGCCCCTGTTTTGGTCTCAATTTCACTGGCTAATTGTGTTGCGTGGATTTTGAGGCCTTCAGGGAACTGTAAACCAATATTTTCTGCCCCAATATCTTTGATTTTGTTAATGATTGCATCCAGTTTGAATTGGTAGTTAGTCATGTTAAACTGCGTTTATTAGGTTTGGTTTATAAATTTAGATTAATTTTGTTCAATAGACTTGTAATTAAATTTTGATTAAATGATCTTTTTGATTAAATGATCTTCATATTTAGACGAGTCCATAATAAAACAAATTTTCAGTGAGAACCTTCACTCTTGTTTACCGGCAGTAATTTCCTCTATCACCACTTTACCATCCACAACATTGGCTCGGACCAGAGTGTTAACTTTAACTCCTGTGTTTTTTTCCACAAGTTCCTTACCCTCCCCTTTTTCAATAATAGCCATGACATCGACCAGTTTGGTGCCCATGCGCTGGAGAGCCTGGATAACTGCGCTCATGGTACCCCCTGTACTGACAACGTCATCCACCAGGAACACGCGATCTCCCTTTTTGATGCCATTAATATATAATTCACCTTCACTGTATCCAGTGGTCTGGTGAACTGCAACTTCTCCTTCCAGACCATAAGAACGTTTTCTTACCACCACAAAGGGAATATCAGTTAAAATGGAGATGGCAGTTGCCAGATGGATTCCCATGGCTTCCACACAGACTATCTTATCCACATCAAGATCTGCAAACTGTGAAACAGCCACTGCTACTTCTTCCAGCACATCTGCTTCAACTAAAGGAACACCATCAGTGATGGGATGTACGAAATAATTATAATCACCTTTTTTCACAATTGGGGCTTCAACAAGACTTTTTGTGAGCTTTTCGAGCATTTTATCACCATGAATATTATTTTAAGGCTTATATTGTAATATATGACATTGAATTGCCAGAGAACATTTCTAAGATCATGAACTAATATGGATGTCAAACTTTACTACTTGCACATAAATAATATATGTATGAGGATTTATGTATAAGGATTGTATAAGAATATGATAAATTTAAAACATATATTTATCAAAGGATCAACTTCATTGCAATTTGTAGATACAATATAAAATTAAAAAAATTTTATAAATTAAATCATTATAACTCGGTGAAATACCATGTTAGGTAACTTAGGCAAGAATCTCACAAAAACCATGAAGAAACTTGCCGGAATGACCATCATAGATGAAGAAGTAGTTAAAGAAGTAATTAAAGACATTCAAAGGGCTTTAATCCAGTCGGATGTCAATATAAAACTGGTTCTGAATCTCTCCAAAACCATAGAAGAAAGAGCCCTGAATGAAGAACCTCCAAAAGGCGTTACCGCTAAAGAACACGTCATCAAAATCGTTTACGATGAACTGGTCCATCTTTTAGGAGACAAGGCAGAAGAAGTTGAAATCGAAAAGAAACCATATAAAATACTCTTCGTAGGTCTGCAGGGAAGTGGTAAGACCACTACCATTGGAAAAATGGCCAAATACTTGCAGAAGAAGGGTTTCAACCCTGCCATAATTTGTACTGACACTTGGAGGCCTGCAGCATATGAACAGCTACGTCAGCTTACAGAAAGCCTGAATTTGTCCATATACGGAGACCCAGATAATACTGATGCTCTGGATCTGGCCAGGAAAGGTTTGAAAGAATTTAAAAAACAGAACATCATAATTGTAGATACTGCTGGCCGCCATAAGGAGGAAAAAGACCTCCTGGATGAGATGGAGCAGATATCAGCAGTTGTGGAACCTGACGAAGTTATGCTGGTCATTGATGGAACCATAGGTCAGCAGGCCAGAGAACAGGCTTTGGCATTCAGCAAAACCACAGACATTGGATCCATCGTTATCACCAAACTAGATGGGTCAGCTAAAGGTGGTGGAGCTCTTTCAGCAGTAGCAGAAATTGGAGCCCCAATTAAATTCATTGGTACTGGTGAACGCATTGATGACCTGGAAGTGTTCGATCCAGAACGATTTATCTCCAGATTACTTGGAATGGGAGATATTAAAACCCTCATTGAACGTGCCGAGGAAATTGTAGATGAAGATGTTGACACCGAAGCCATGGACGCCATGCTCAGTGGTAAGTTTACCCTTAAAGACATGTACAGTCAGTTTGAGATGATGAACAAAATGGGACCCATGCAGCAGGTAATGAATATGCTACCGGGTATGGGCAATAAATTACCAAAAAACGCATCCCAGGTGACTGAAGAGAAACTAACCAAATACAAAATACTCATGGATTCCATGACCGAAGACGAACTCACTCACCCTGAGATAATCAAACAATCCCGGGTAAAGAGAATAGCCAGGGGCTCAGGAATGCGTAACGAAGATGTTAAAGAGCTTCTAAAATATTATCAGGTAACCAAAAAGGCCATTAAAGGATTTGGAAAACGTAAAATGGGCGGACCGTTGGGTCAAATGATGCGTCAAATGATGCGATAACACCCCAAACCTTGTTTACCTAAGCATACAGAGGAATAGCTATTTTACAATTGAGAATAATAAATAACTAGGGTAAATAATAGATAATTAAGAATAATAGACTATTATATTTATCAGCGAATAATTTTTCAGCAGAAAAATCTTATTCTGCTTAAGAAAAACATTTTATCAGCGAATAAATCAGTGCAGAGAACATTTAAATTAAGTCAATTCATCAGGAAGATTATAATGGAAAATATTAAGGATCAAACCACCAAAATAATGAATATAACCGACGGAAATATTTGTAATCGATGTTTAGGCCGATATTTCTACCCAAAAGTCCCAGGGAAAGATAATGATGAGAGGGGTGCTTATCTTAAAAACCAGTTGATGAAGGAAGAGAACTTACCTGAAAAAAACGAACCATGTTGTATATGCGGGGACCTCTTTCGCATTCTTGAGAATAAACTTGAAAATATAATCCAGGAAATAAATGAAAAAAATGTAGAATTTGCAAATTTTTTGGTTGGCTGCCGTTTGTCCCCTGAAATCCTGGAAAAAGAGAAATTTATAGGGGATAAAATAGGTGTTGAAAGTGAAAGTATAAAAAAAGAGATTAACAGGGAGTTAGGTAAAGGATTATCCCTTCGTCTGGACAAAGAAGTGGAATTTGATAACCCTAACCTGGTGGTTATGATGGATTTTACCACAGATAATGTGGAAATCCAGATAAACCCATTATTCCTGGAAGGCCGATACCGTAAACTTGTAAGGGGAATCCCACAAACCAGATGGCCCTGTCGCAAATGCAGGGGCCGGGGCTGTGAGAAATGTAACTACACCGGTAAAATGTACCCTGAATCAGTTGAAGAATTAATAGCAAAAAAGGTTCTACAGGCAACCAAAGGGCGAGAATCCAAATTTCACGGAGCAGGTAGAGAAGATATAGATGTAAGGATGTTGGGAAGGGGAAGACCATTCGTACTGGAGATTAAAGAACCAAAGGTTAGAGAGTTGGAACTAGATAAATTAACTGAACAAATTAATCAACATTGCCAGGACAAAGTTGAAGTTCTGAATCTGAAAATGGCAGAAAAGGATCGAAGAAGTGGTGTGAAAGCATCCTCAACAGAAACATCCAAAACATACCGTGCACTGGTGGAAATGGATGAAACGATTTCTAAAGAAGATTTAGATATTTTAAATTCCCTTAATGTTATCAAACAGAGAACACCAATTCGTGTTTCTCATCGTAGAGCAGATAAAATACGTGTCCGAGAAGTGAAGGAAGTTGAAACCAAATTAGTTGATTCAAACCATTTCGAATTTATTGTTAATTGTGATGGTGGGTTGTACATAAAAGAATTGATATCCGGGGATGAAGATCGAACCCAGCCCAGTGTTACCTCCCTCCTTGGAAATTCAGCAAAATGTGTCCATTTAGATGTTCTGGAAGTCAACATTTAAATGGGTGAAAATGACAAAAAGATATTTTTATAAATTGGAAGATAGTTTTATAAACTCTATAACAATATACATTAAATTAATCGATTTGCCGACTATCAACCACTGAAGATTCATGCGAATTTTTTCCTTAAAATTAGGTTAAGCTTCTCATGAGGTCATGTTATCAATATAACACACTAAAATCTGCACATAGTAATCACTGATTACATGTTAACACACTACATATGATATTTAGAAAATAAATGTTGCAGATAACCTTTGAATATTCATAACTTAAAAATACAGATTCAATAAATTTAACAAACCATTTCTTTGAAGTGGAGGATTGAAAATGACTCAGAGATCAAGAGGTTTTAGAAGTAAAACAAGGTACAAGCTTAAAAAAAGCATAAGAGCAGGAAGAACCAACCCCATAACCAAAAAAATACAGACCTTCCAGGAAGATGATCTGGTTCACATAATAATAGATCCCAGTGTTCATAAAGGACAACCCCACCCCCGTTTCCATGGGAAAACTGGCCAAGTAGCAGAAAAACGAGGAAGGGCATACATAGTAGCAATAAATGATGGTAATAAGGCTAAAAAACTGATTATTAGACCTGAACACCTTAAAATACAAGAGTGATGGTGATGATTGGTAAAAAAGTCCTGGAAACTGATCCAATTCCCCTGGTAAATGTTAAACCATTACTGGAGGAACTAGAAAAAAATCATGAACTTAGCTATGAGCAGAATCTGGCTCTGGATCATGTCACCAAATTCTCAAAAATATCAGTGGAAAACGCAGCCAAACTGGTAAGTGAATTGGAAGATATCATTAAAAGGACCCAGGCCATCAAGATAGCAGATGTCATGCCTGAAGATATGGATGACATGAGACTAATTTTCGCCAAAGAAAGAGGCTCACACAAAAAGGAAGAACTCGAAAACATACTAAAAATTGTAAACAAATACAGGGAAGATTAAATTACAGGGTTTAACCTCCTCGGGTAAACTTCCAGACATTTTAGAAACTGTATTAAAAAATTAAATAATAAAAATTTAAGTCATAGTAAGGGTGGTTAAATGGAAGATTATGCTATTATTTTAGATTTTCTACCTCTAGGTTATGTTAAAGAAGGATCTAGCACCTACAAACGTAAACCTGTGGCTCAAGCCATCGGAACGGAGGAATTCACCCTACTGGAGTTAACACCCAAGGAAAATACAACCCTGGACATTCATGAAAAGGTCTACATTGGTGCAGGTAAAAGGGACAAAATCGCCAGGGTAAACCGCAGATTACCATACAATAAAATGACTGCAACCGCGAAAATCGAGGTTAATTATGTCATTGAAGAGATTATAAAGGAAAGAGAAGATAAATTTATCCGATTCTTCAATGAAGCAGGACCTATTTCCACTAGATTACACCAAATAGAACTTTTACCTGGAATTGGCAAAAAGCACATGTGGGACATTATACAGGCACGTAAGGAAGCTCCCTTCAAAGACTTCGATGATGTGAAAAAACGAGTGCCCATGCTTTCCGACCCTGTGAAGCTGATTGCTAAAAGAATTCAGTTGGAACTGGAAGCAACTGAAGATAGGAAGGGTAAAAAGAAGTACATCCTATTCACCAGACCTCCGAAAAGGAAATTTTAAACATTAAAAACTTTTTTTTATGTGTTATGATGGGAAATGTTGGCCAGAGAAACTTTTAACCTGTTAAAAAAGTATCAAATACGGTTAGATCGGAGGAAAGGTCAGAATTACCTTATCCATGACCAAATTTTATCCCGAATTATTGAAAATTCCCAGATCACTGATTCTGATGTTGTTCTGGAAATCGGGGCAGGTATAGGTACTTTAACCATTCCTCTGGCTGAGAACGCATCGAAAGTGGTGGCTGTTGAGCAAGATAAACGGATTGTCCAGGTTTTAAGGGAAAGACTTCAGCAGGAGGGAATTTCCAATGTGGAAATCCTGGAGGAAGATGCTACCAGACTCGATTTTCCCTATTTTAACAAAGTAGTTTCCAATTTACCCTACCAGATATCATCCCCCATAACCTTCAAACTCCTTAAATACGATTTCGATTTTGCTATTTTAATGTACCAACTGGAATTTGCTCAGAGAATGGTTGCTAAACCTGGAGAATCGAATTATTCCCGTCTTTCAGTAATGATGAGTCTTTGCAGCCAGACAGAATTTCTTTTCAAGGTCCCCAAGAAAGCATTCATCCCCCCACCTCGAATTTCTTCTGCGGTGATTAAATTAACACCAAAAAAGAACCAGGATGTGGATGAATTCTTTGTGAAAACCTGCAGAGCACTATTCCAACATAAAAAGAAGAAATCCGGAAAGGCGTTGCTACAATCGTTCCATGAAATATCGGATATGGATATTGCACGTGGCACTATCCGGGATCTGATCTCACAATTGGATAGGAAACTAATTGAGGAAAGAGTTTTTAAACTTAATCCTGGAGAAATTTTAAGGATTTCCACACAACTTGAAGAAGTGATGGAGGAGTTATTATGAACAAAAAACATGATGCAGGAAAAAATCCCTTCCAGATATTTCAGGAAGAATTCCCGGATCTGGCAAAATCTTTTAATGATCTGGTGGATGCACAGCGAACCCTAAAGGGGATGGATCCAAAAACCAAGCAACTGGTAAATATCGCCATCCAAACAGCCAATCACAACCCCATGGGAGTGAAAATGCATGCCCAAATGGCTAAAAGTCGGGGAGCGTCCAGGGACGAGATTTTAGGGGCGGTAGTGATGAACCTTCATCTTTCCGGTTTAGCAACCGTGTTAGACTGCCTTCCCGCTGCCGTGGAAGGTCTTGAATTGTGAAAAAATCAAAGTTTATAATGGAATGACAAATAATACTAAAAAGAAAGATAAAAAAAGCAGAATAAAGGAATAAAAAGCCAGAAAATACAATATTATCTGATTTCAACCATTACCCCCTAACTATAAATGAAGAGGCAAATTATTATGTTGGATTACAATGGAATTCGCTACCAAACACACCCAGAGGTGTATGAACCCGCCGAAGATACGTTTCTATTTGCAGAGAACCTTCAAGTGGAAAGAAAAGATAACGTGCTGGAGATAGGTACCGGTACCGGCCTCATAGCAATAATAGCCTCCAGAGGATGCCGTACAGTGACTGCCACTGATGTAAATCCTCAGGCAATAGACTGCGCAGTTAAAAACATAATCGCCAATAAAGCCTACAATATAGAGTTAAGGAAAGGAAACCTGTTTGAACCAGTGCAGGATGAGAAATTCGATCTGATCCTTTTTAACACCCCTTACCTCCCAACTGATGAAGATGAAAGGGTTGATGATGAACTTGATGCTGCCTGGAATGGTGGTGTAGATGGAAGGGAAGTTATTGACCAATTCCTGGAAGGTTTAAAAGACCATCTAAAACCAGGTGGAAGAGTTCAACTGGTGCAATCCTCCCTATCCAATGTCGAGCGCACCCTTGAAAAATTAGAGGAAATGGGTTTCGATGCTGCGGTAACAGCCCGAGAAAAATTCTTTTTCGAAGAAGTGGTGGTAATAACTGGAGTTTTACCATCCTAATGGTTTCTGTTTGATCAATTTATTTTGGGGATGGTCATACTAAAATTATAGACTTCTTACAACTTACAAATTTTTATTATAAGATATAGTATTATCAAATCCTATTTTTTAAGAATCTCAACCCTTTAAGAATAGTCTATTTTTGACTTAATTTAAATATTATAATAATAATTAACTTTAAGAGCCCAGATATTAATTACTTTATTTATCACTTAAAAAACGTTTTTGTTAGTTTTAGATTATTTATATATCCTATAAAATGCATATATTTTTTTTCTATGATAATATTAGTTTAAAACAAGTCCATTAGTGTTTTTTTATACATTTAATCATTTGAATAATTTTTTAACAGTTCAAAATTTATAAGAGTTAAATGGAAAGGTTTATATCCATGTGGAATAGTGTATTATTATCTTAACATAATATAGTACTTACATATCCAGAATGAGTTATGACACATTGGGGGCGGCAAGTTTGAATAGACTGAGTAATAAAATCCTGATCTTAATTTTCACCTCATTATTCATATTAATATTATCTGGAACAGTTTCTGCTGCACAGTTACAGCAAAACTACACCAATGATTCTGATTTTGATAATGGCACCATGGTTGGACTGGAACATAACACCACCCATAACCAGTTGCAACTTTCCAACAGCTCTCAATCTGAATTCCCATACATTTGGGTGCCCAACAGCAACCAGGGCACAGTATCAAAGATAAATACCATCACAGGGATGGAGTTAGCACGTTACAGAGTAGCACCATCCAGTTCAGCCAGTGCTGCTTCCCCCTCCCGTACCACCATCGACCTGAATGGTAACTGCTGGGTTGGCAACCGGGGAATTGGAACTGTGGTTAAAATGGGCTTACTGGAGAACGGAGGATTCTATGACCGTAACCATAACGGTATAATCGAAACCAGCCGTGATCTGGATGGAAATGGCTTAATTGAAGGAGCAGAACTCCTGGACTGGGGTATGGATGAATGTGTACTATGGGAAATAATAGTCATACCCGGACTCGAAGGTACCTACCGTCCTGGAGAATACACTGGACGTTATTCTGGTACACCCGGCCCACGTGGTATTGCAGTAGACAGGTATAACAATGTATGGGCCGGAACCTATGGGACCAAGATTTACTACTATATCAATGGAACTACTGGCGAAATCATACACAACATCAACATCAAATCCAGTGGACACACACCATACGGTGCAATTGTCGACAAAAACGGAATACTATGGTCTTCAGGATCCAACAGTAAGCAGGTTCTCCGTCTCGACCCAAAAACCAACACTTTCACCATCATTCGTGTAGCACACTGTGCTTATGGTATTTCACTGGATCAGGACAACCATCTTTTTGTTTCAGGAGGACAGCACTCCTGGTTAACCAGGATTAACACCATCACCGGGACCATAGACTGGAGAAAACCAGCAGTCCCAGGCAGTGGAGTGGCAGTCACCGATGACGGAGACGTCTGGATTGCAAACCAAGCAGCCAGAACAGTAACACGTTACACTAATAATGGAGACTTCAAAGCCACCATAATCGTTGGCAAAACCCCCAAAGGAGTCTCCATTGATAACAATGGCAAGATCTGGGTGGTGAATAATGGTGATGAATACATCCACCGCATTGACCCCCTCACCAACCAGTTGGATCTCAGTAAAGCAATTCCTGGAACCCGCCATTATGGTTACAGTGACATGACCGGAGCAGTCTCCCAGAGTATAACCACCCAGAAAGGTATTTGGACAGTGATCCATGACTCAGGAACTCCCAACACACCCTGGGGCATCATAAACTGGACAGGCTACGAACCAACCAATACCCAGATCACCGTACGTGTTAAAAGTTCCAATGATAACACCAACTGGTCACCCTGGGAAACCGTGACTAAAAATGAGCTTTTAAATAGAACACCACCCGGCCAGTACCTGATGATAGAAACCACCCTGCAAAGATTTCAGGGAAGTATCTCACCCATACTCTACGACCTCACAGTCAAAGCCCTTGTGGCCGACCTATCCATACAGGTTATTGGGGATTCTGAAGTTATTGCTGGAGAACAACAAAGCTATCAGGTCACCATAGAAAATCAGGGACCCTACCAATCCCCCAACACCATATTTACTGGTGATGTACCATTAAAAGATCCAGAATACTCCCTGGACAATGGAACAACCTGGAACACCTGGACAGGGATGCTGAACCTTGGAAATTTCAATAATGGCGATTATAAAACCCTCCTAATCACAGGCCTAACACCTTTCTGGACCAATAGTAATTTAAAACTGGTTGGAAGAGTTTTATCAGATACCATGGACATTAACACCATAAATAATATTTATGATCACTTCACAGCTGTAAATACACTGTGTGATCTTTCCATCAAAATAACAGATTACCCTGATCCAGTTACCTCAGGAGAAAATCTCACCTACCACCTTACCATCCAGAATGCAGGACCTTCCACTGGTAGAAATGTTAACCTAACTGGCACATTCTCCCTCCAAAACCCTGAATATTCCCTGGATGGCGGTAGTACCTGGCAATCATGGACCGGTCACCTTAACCTGGGAACATTTGAACCTGGCAGTTTGAAATCATTATTACTGAGAGGCTTGGTAGCATCCTCTGCCACGGGAGTTTTGGACTGCACTGCACAGGTAGAAAGTGATACTCCAGATATAGACTATTCTAATAACATTTGTAATGAATCAACCCTCCTGAAGAGTGTTTCCAATCTCTCAGTTACCCTAAGTGAAATTCCTGATGCGGTGGCTGGTGATAAAATCATTACAACCATCACTGTGGCTAATAGTGGTCCTTCAGATGCTCAGGATGTTACTGTGTCACTGGAATCAGTTCTGGAATCCCTGGAGGAATTCGTGAACAATAACTGGGTGCCACTGGTAGACTTAATGAACCTGGGAACCATACCTGCAGGGGAAACCCGCACTATCAGGGTAAGAGGAACCATACCTTCTGCTCTGCAAGGGGCTGTGAACATCATAGCCCGGGTAAACGGGACTAACAGCTCCGATGCAATTGTTTTATTAACACGTAAAAGTACACAATTCCAGGTGAACACGGAAACACCTACCAGTATCCGTGCCGGAGAAAGCATTAACTTCAACCTTGATGTTACTAACCCGGGACCCTCCACTGCAGAGAATGTAATCCTCACTGGAATGCTACCTTTACTCAATCCTCAATATTCATGGGATGGAGTTATCTGGAACCCCTGGATGGGCCAAGTAGATCTGGGCCGAATACCTGAAAATCAGTCCATGAACATTATTTTCAATGGAGAGGTTTCACCTTCATTTAATGGAACATTCAACTTCACCACCTCCATCTTAACAGAGAATATGGATCCCCAAAGATTCATTGGCCCTCCCATTGGTTTGGATAAAATAGCAGACCTTAAAATCACCCTCACCATTAACAATACTCATCCCCATTTAGATGAAGACTTCCGGATAACTATCCTGGTGGAAAATCAGGGCCCCAGTGATGCTACACAGACAATGGTTGAATATGAACTACCACCTGGCCTGGAAATCATTGGAAACTATATCTATGACCGGCAGGGTAACAGGTGGCTGCTGGGAGACATACCCCGTGGAGGAGTAATCACCCTCCTCTTAAAAGGCCAGGCACGGAGCCTGGAATTACTGCAACCTGTAGCTGTGGCTTATGGCATGGAATTCGACCCTGATTTGTCGAATAATCGGGATTCATCCTCTTTACTGGCTTACTTAATACCATCTAATTACACCACTCTCCCGGTACATGCTGCCACCTACAACAGTGCCCCTGGAGATGATGGTGATCCTAAGACTGTACCTATGCAGAATACAGGTGTGCCACTTAACATCATGAATCTATTGATTGTCACAGTCTTTCTGGGAGTTTCCACCTACAAAAATAAACACCTGAAAAACAAGAAATTATTCCTCCTTACCACTTTATTCTTCGCCCTGATGGCATCTGGAGCAGCATTTGCTGATGAACCCCCTGATACCGCTGATTTAAATCCGGACACTGTTAGATCTGGTGATCTTATTACCATTGAAGCCAACACCACCACTTCAACCACCAAAGTAAAAGTTTACATTGAGGACGAAAGCTACGACATGGTGAAAGAAACCGACAACATCTGGCGATACAAATACATCACACCACAGGTGGCTGATGGTAATTATCCTGTCCTCATCACAGCTTGGAACACCTCTGGAGGCGAACAGCAATTCAATCTCAACTTCACCATCGATAACACTCCACCATTAATGGGTGCCACCCTAAACACAGACCACCTTCGGGCAGGAGATACGCTCACCTTTAAGGTTGATTCCGACACTGACACCGCGACAATCCAGGCATTACTCCGTGGTGAGACCCTTAACCTGGCTAAAGAAACTGATGGAACCTGGAATCTGGAGTACCAGATACCCACATCCACTCCTGATGGTTTATACACTCTGATACTTGTAGGTCAGGATAATCTGGGTAACACTGCCACTAACTACATCCCCCTAACCATAGATAACACACCCCTCCCCCCACAGGGCACACCAACACTCATGGGTAAGATCACCCCAGATGTTACCCAGTCCGGAGAAAATATAACCATCGAGGCCTTTACTGGCCCTGAAACTATCACCTTAGCTGCAGTGATCCTGGGTGTAACCCACCAACTCACAAAACAGACAGATGGAACATGGAAACTCATCTACACCATACCCAACACTCCTGAAGGCACCTATCCTGTACAACTCACCGCCACTGATAACAATGGCACTCAAAAGAATACCACCCTCTCCTTCACCCTTGATAATACCCCACCACAATTAGATGCCCTATTAACCCCTGAACTGGTACGTACAGGTAACATAATCACCATAACTGCCACCACCAGTTCTTATGCAGAGAAGGTAACTGCAGTTATATTTGGGGAAACATTGAAACTGAAAAAACAATCCCCTAATACCTGGATGCTCAGATACGCAGTACCAACTGCAACCGACGGATTACACAACATCCATATCACTGCCACTGATAAAGCTGGTAACCAGGCACAAACCACCCTCACCTTCACAGTGGACAACACCCCACCCACACTAAAACCCACATTAAACCAGACACTGGTTAAATCAGGGGACAAGATCACCATAACAACCACATCAGACCCTGACACCCAATCAGTGAAGGCATACATCCAGGACAACACCTACCAACTCACCAAAAACCAAGACAACACCTGGAGCATGGAATACACCACACCCCTGGTGGGTGATGGGGTCTATTCCATCCTACTCATAGCCCAGGACCTGGTGGGTAACACCAACCACACACCACTCACCTTCACAGTAGACAACACACCACCCGTCATCAACCCTGAAATCAATCCAGAAGCAGGAAAACCTGGAGAAACAATAATCATAACCGTCAATGCCTCCCCAGACACACAAAACATGGTGGCCATCATAGGCACACAAAGAACCACTTTAACATATTCAAACGGAATCTGGACCACCACTTACATCATACCACTAGATAGCACATTTGACATCCACACCATACGAATAGAAGGAACCGACACCGTGGGAAACATCGGAAAGAACACCGCCAGCTACGAAGTACTGGATCCTAACCCCAATCCAAGACCTGGATCTAATCCCGGGCCCAACCCAGGGCCAGGACCCGGACCCGGACCTAATCCTGAACCAGAACCAGAACCAACACCCGAACCCTTAAACCTAAGCACACAGTTACAACGTGACATAGCCGGAGTCAGACAAGCAGTACAACAAGGCAGCTTCAAAGACGAAATGAACCGATCATTTATACCCGACTGGAAGGAAGATCCAAGCCCACCACCCACCAATGAAGAATATGAAGGATGGTTAAATACCATGCTAAAATTCTCCGTGGAAGTAGCTATTTTAGCATTCATTGAATTCACACCCAGTGGTGGTTCAGCAACCGGAGAATACCTACAAGGAATAAAAAGCACATTTCTAAACAACTTCAAAGCACTTAATACAATAAAAAGTTATTTTAGCAACAGCAGATATATTGGAAGAATTACGGATTCTTTGGATAAAGTGAACAAAGCTGTTAATAATCCTACTGTTCAAAAGGCTTTAAAAGCGTGGGACAGCTTTTTAAACAAAGTTGGTTTCAATTATGGTATGTCAGTTTTCAAAAGAGGACTATATAAATTATTCCCAGACAAAAAATCTGAAATAGATTCCCTACTATTATTATTTTCAAGCTTGCAATTCCTTAATGACCCCGATGGAACAATAAACGCCATAATTGACACAATCACAAGCTTTATGAAAGGAAAACTTCCCGACCGTGAAAGTTTTGAGAAAATATTTATCTTCGACCCCGCTCAAGATAAATAAACAGAGGTATACAGCCATGGGCATCATTGATAAAATGGAAGCACAGTTAGAAGAAAGAGCCAAAAAAAGACAACATGACATGGAAAATCTTTTCATCTATCTTGCAGAATTAAATATTGATGAATTAAGTGATATTCTGTCTGAAATTCAAGATATTATGGACTCAAAATATTATAAAAAATTAATAGAAACAGTCACCATTGATAAATTTGGAGATAACATTGATTTTCTTGGAGATTTACCTAAGCATCGGATAGAAATCCTGGCCTATGATAACTTAAAAAAAGGAGGACTATTAACCACTATTTTCACCAAATCAATAATCACAGCCCAAGACACTCTCACCTTATATTCTTTTGTAGAATCCATTTATTATATACACAAAAATCCATTAGAAAAAGAAGACCTAATAAATATTTATTTCAGTGGACTAGATGAACGTATAATTTTCGCTCTAGAAAATTTTGACCAAGTTAAACTTGAAGATATACCAGAACCAACTCCAGAATACATTAAATCGCTCGGAAAAACCTACTGGTCAGAGAAAGAACTCTACAAAAAACTAAACGAGCTAATGTTCGAAGTCATGGATTTTATTTTCGATTATCCTGCAATTACAAACCGTCCTTCAAAATATAGGGCCACAGAGGATCTTTTTATTCAATTTTTGGCTGCTTGTAATGCTGTGAATAATGGCCGTTTGGGTATTGGAGTTAATGATACTATTGTGGCTTATAAAACTTTTCTAAAGTTGATTAAAACAGATGTCACAAAATACAAAGCCATCCCTAAACGCATAATCGGTTTAGAAGATCATGGAGCCTATCTGGTTTGTAAAAAATGCGGAACCTATTATCAGATCCCCGAAGGTGAATCTGCAGACGATTATTCCAATGAATGCGAATGCGGAGGCAAATTAAAATACCTGGGCTCACCGCACAACTAAAAACCCTAAATCCATCCTACTCATGGCCCGGGACCTGGTGGGTAACACCAACCACACACCACTCACATTCACAGTAGACAACACACCACCCGTAATCAACCCTGAAATCATTCCAGAAGCAGGTAAACCTGGAGAAACAATAAACATAACTGTCCATGCCTCCCCTGACACGCAGGGTGTGGTGGCTATTATAGGCACACAAAGAACCAACCTCACCTTCACCAACGGAATCTGGACCACCACTTACATCATACCACTAGATAGCACATTTGACATCCACACCATACGAATAGAAGGAACCGACATGGTAGGAAATGTTGGCAAGAACATCGCTAGTTACGAAGTGCTGGATCCTAACCCCATACCTCCCTGGCTTGAAGACCTAATAAACCCAGATACACCTAACCCTGGAAATACACCAACTATAACAACCAACACCGGACCCGGAAATAATGGAGGCTCCAATAATCCAGGATCCGGAACAATCGGAGGCAACAACCAACTATACCGAGACCAAATGTACATCCGAAACACCTTAACCTACACACCCACCACCGACCCAAACACCAACACCACCACACCACCACCAGAAATGCCAGGATGGGAAATAGACACCAGTTTGATTGGTGAAATACTTCTCGCTACCTTTATGATAGCTACATCAGCTGCTGCCACCATATTAGGCCAAAGAGAATCTAAAGGAGGTTTTTTTGGTAAATTTGGCGAATTATATGGTTATCAAAAAACTAAAAGTGGTAAAATAGAAGTTAATTGGCTTTCAGCTGTTTTAACTGTTGCATCTTGGTTTGGTTTTACAATAAATCCTAACGTATTTGATGCCATTATACTTTTAATTGGAGCATTAGGATTCTTTTTTAATTTCATTGCGCAGATGATGAATAGCACATTAATGACACTGTATAGTATTGCAATTCTATCCCTAATCCTCATATCATATGCTGCAAAAATTGCTAATTATCCCGGTGATAAAATGGAATTAATAAAAAATGATTTAAAAGATATCACCACAAGACTAAAAAATATATTTTCAATAGATTAAAAGAGATTAAGATGTCCAACGAAAAATTAGATTTAAATATATCAGGAAATCTAGAAGAATTAATTTCAAGATTTTCAGAATTTTATAGTGATTTCATAGACTTTAATGAAGTTATTTCCAGTTTAAACCATCCACAGGAGCTAGGTTATACTTATGAATTAGTTAATAATTCCACAGTTATTTTAGATCCATTAATAAATGGCCTTAGTGGATTTAATAGAGATTATGCTGATGATTATAAGGATTTTCTTAAATATGCTTATGGAGTGAGACTTAGAAGGGTGGCCTACAAAATCTTACCAACAAATCTTGTGGGAACTGATATTCTTGTGGATTTGACTCGTGGCTGGCCATCTACAACTTTTTCTTACCAAAATTTTATGGAAACATATACTTTATTAGAAAATTTGTATGATAAAAAAGTAAATCATAAAATTGGATGTGAAGATTTATTAAATATCTATTTTAGTGGTTTAGATGAACGTTTATTATATTTTTTAGATGAATTTAACCTGGTAAAAGATGACGATGTCCCTGAACCAACTAAAGAATTTTTTAAAGCAATGAAGTATGTTAAATATCAAGATAACATATTGAAAAATATTTTCTTTGATTTTGAGAAAATAATTGGTGCTTTTTTAACAAATACGTTTGGTAAATGTGACAATTTTCTACATATAGAAAAAAACGTAATACAAACGTTAATTTTTTCCTCAACAGTTACAGATGGAAGAAATGAAATAATAGCTGAAGATATCATAAAAGCTTACAATGCTTATTTCAAACTTCTACAAACAGACGTGACCCAATACTCCATCAGGAAAGACGTTTTTGAGAGCACCAATTACAATAGCTTAAAATCTCGATTTGTTCAGTTTAGTCTAAGAATTGGAATTCTATATGGCTAAAAAAAACAAAGCAAAAAACACCATAATTATCTGTAATACAACATCAATCCAGTAAATAAGGTTCCCCAATGACTGCTGAAACACATGTTGAACTTAAAAACGTGGCAAACGAATTCATAGATTATTTTGGAGACTTTATCAATATTGAAAATGTTATCTTGAACTTAGAAACTCCATGGGAATTGGGTTATTCAAGGGAATTAGTTAAAAATGATTTTTGGTGGCCTGTTATCGAAGGCGTTGGTGGTGATAATTGGGCTTTCCGAAAAGATCATAAAAAATTTCTCAAATACGCATATGATATCAGACTTCGAAGATTAGCATACAAAATTTTACCATTAAATTTTGGAACTTCAAATATTTTTGTAGACTGGAGACGAGGCTGGCCCTCAACCACCTATGACTATGGAATCTTTTCTGATGTTTACACAATACTAGAACAATTGTATTTTATTCAACTTAATCGGAAGCTTGGTTGTGATGATCTTTTGGATCTTTATTTTGGGGGTTTAGATGAGCGTTTGGTTTTTTTCCTGGACGATTTTGACCAAATAAATGATGAAGAAATACCTACACCCACAAAAGAATTTTTCCAAGCCATAAAATATGTTAAATACCAAAATAACACCATAAAAATGATGTTAATTAAACTAGAAGAACTAATCTACCTATCATTAAAAAATACCTTCGGAAATTGCCAACCATACCACAAACTGGAAAAAAATGTTATCAAAACTTTAGTACACTCCTCAGCAATTAAAAACAAAAGAAACGAAATTAAAGTAGAAGACATAATAACCGCCTACAACACCTACTTCAAACTACTACAGACTGATGTGACACAATACAAGCTCAGGAAAAATGTATTCAATAACACTAATTACAACAGCCTCAAAGCCAGATTTGTATATTTCAGCCTAAAAATAGGAATCTCACACGGATAAGTACAGAAACCACCAAAATAGTTTCGCACTCAGATAATAATAGCTAAATGATAGCAGCAACACCAACGTTACTTACAATTTCCCATTCGGACTCGAATACCAGAACACACAATCATACAAACCCCATCCAACAAGCAGATGGAACCTGGAAACTCACCTACACCATACCCAACACTCCTGAAGGAACTTATCCTGTACAACTCACCGCCACTGATAACAACGGCACACAAAAGAATACCACACTCTCCTTCACCTTGATAATACCCCACCACAATTAGATGCCCTATTAACACCTGAACTGGTACGTACAGGTAACGTGCTTACCATAACTACCACCACCAGTTCTGATGCAGAGAAGGTAACTGCAGTTATATTTGGGGAAACCTTGAAACTGAAAAAACAATCCCCTAATACCTGGATGCTCAGATACGCAGTACCAACTGCAACAGACGGATTACAACATCCATATCACTGCCACTGATAAAGCTGGCAACCAGGCACAAAACACCCTTAACTTCACAGTGGATAACACCCCACCCACACTAAACCCCACCTTAAACCATACACTGGTTAAATCAGGTGACAATATCACCATAACAACCACATCAGACCCTGACACCCAATCAGTGAAGGCATACATCCAGGATAACACCTACCAACTCACCAAGAACCAAGACAACACCTGGAGCATGGAATACACCACACCCTTGGTGGGTGATGGGGTCTACTCCATCCTACTCATAGCCCGGGACCTGGTGGGTAACACCAACCACACACCACTCACCTTCATTGTGGATAACACTCCCCCAGTTATAAACCCTGAAATCATTCCAGAAGCAGGTAAACCTGGAGAAACAATAAACATAACCGCGAATGCCTCCGCAGACACGCAGAGTGTGGTGGCTATTATAGGTACACAAAGAATCAACCTCACCTTCACCAATGGAATCTGGACCACCACTTACATCATACCACTAGACGCCACCTTTGACATCCACACCATACGAATAGAAGGAACAGACAACGTGGGAAACATTGGAAAGAACACAGCCAGTTACGAAGTGCTGGATCCTAACCCCATACCTCCCTGGCTTGAAGACCTGATAAACCCAGACACACCTAACCCTGGAAATAAACCAACTATAACAACCAACACCGGACCCGGAAATAATGGAGGCTCAGGTAATGGAGGTTCGGGCAGCGGCTCAGACAATGATGGCTCAGACAGTGGTTCTGGAACAGGCAGTAACTACAACCCCAATACCACCACTCAGCTTGAAGATGACATTGATTACATTCGAAAAAGATTCAGAGACATCACAGGAATTACCAAAGCCCAAGACACCATTGAAGACATCAAACTACCAAACTGGAAACTAACCATCGACCCACCAGACATAGACCAATGGGACATACTCGACATGACAATAAACGCAGCAGGAGAACTACTATTCCTCGGATACGTAGCAACCACACCAGGAGGAAATGAATACCTACAACAAGTACAAACCGGCATGAGCACAGGCATAAAAAGCATTAAAACCGGCCTAAGATACTTCACAAAAGACCGAAGAATTGCTTTTGATCTAATAAAAAAGGGATTTAAAACTATTGGTAAAAGTTTTGTTGATGATAGTTTCATGAAGTCCGTATCAGACAGAACTTTCATGCTTGATCCCAATGTTGCCCAAGAAGCATTAGTGAGGGGCCTGTGCAAAATTTTCCCAAAACAAGCACCAGAAATCCGAACATTCTTCACACTCCTAGGTAGCATAAACTTTATTGAAGACCCATTCGGCATACTTAAAGCATGGGGAGATGTAGTATACAGCCTATTTACAAAAGGAATACCACAAGGCAACTATGAAGAAACCACTCAAAAATTCTGGGAAGCCATTAGAAAAACTTTCACCGAACCAATACCTAATCCACTACCATAACAGGATGTATAATAAAAGTTAAAAAATTCTCATTAAACAACCACCAGGAGACACCACAAAATTGAAAAAAGTAAAAACCTGGATGAAAATAAGCGACGTTTTATCAGACTTCCAAGACAAAATCAACACATCTTTAGGACGAGAAACAAGTTCAGAGTGGAATAAAAGGGTGCTTAAGGAGTATTGTGTTTATTTAAGAGGTTTGAGTGTCCAAGGCCTGCCAGAAATATTGAATGAAATCCAAGATACATGGAATTCTGGATTGTATCAGGATTTTGTATGGGCATTTGGGGAACGAAAAATGGAAAGTCGCCCTTTAACCTTTGAAGAATTAGCCCATAATAAGTTATCAACCTTAGCTGCGACCAATCTACCTTCAACAGGTTTTAATACCCTAATGTCTGGTAAAACCGATTTAAACTTGTTTCGTGCTATGGGACCCATGATTGAGGCAATATACCACTTAAATAGTGGGCGGGCGTTTAATTGGGAGGATATGTTAAATTTAGCATTCAGTGACTTGGAAACACGCCTGATTTTTGCGTTAAATAGGTTTGATGAAGTGAAAGAGGTTCCTGAACCGACTGCTGAGTTTTTCCAAAAACTAAAAGAAACAAGCATGACCAGCGAACAAACCAAAAACCTCGAAGAGAAAATAGGGCTAGTGCTAATACACATAGAGGGCGAAATATTTGGAATGGGATTTGAGAATTCTGTCGAAGATTATTGGCCAACAATGAGCTTATTTATCCAATTTTTAGCAGCTTGTAGTGCTGTGCAACATAACCGTGAAGAAATCGTTAATGAAGATATTATTCGAGCTTATAGAACTTTTTTCAAGCTTATAAAGACTGATGTAACACAGTATAAAGCTGATCCAGAACTCGTACGGGATATGGATGAGGATAATCCAGATTATGAGGATGTTATAGTGTGTAAAAATTGTGGAAGCTATTATAAACTGGAACCAGGTGAATCAGTGGATGATTTCGAAAGCTGCCATTGTGGAGGTGAGTTGAAGCAGGTTCATGATGAAAGAACCTAAAAAAAATAGAGACCCCCTCAATACCCCATACAACACCTGGAGCATGGAATACACCACACCACAAATTGGTGATGGAGTCTACTCCATCCTACTCATGGCCCGGGACCTAGCGGGTAACACCAACCACACACCACTCACCTTCACAGTAGACAACATTCCCCCCATAATCAACCCTGAAATCAGCCCAGAAGCAGCTAAACCTGGAGAAACAATAAACATAACCGTCCATGCCTCCCCCAACACAGAAAGTGTGGTGGCTATTATAGGCACACAAAGAATCACTTTAACATATTCCAACGGAATCTGGACCACCAACTACACCATACCACTAGACACCACCTTCAACATCCACACCATACGAATAGAAGGAACAGACACCGTGGGAAATGTAGGAAAGAACACCGCCAGTTACGAAATACTGGATCCTAATCCCAATCCAAGACCTGGATCTAATCTCGGGCCCAACCCAGGGCCAGGACCTGGGCCTAGTCCTGAACCAGAACCAACACCCGAACCCTTAAACCTAAGCACACAGTTACAACGTGACATAGCCGGAGTACGCCAGGCAGTGCAACAAGGCAGCTTCCAAGACGAAATGAACCGATCATTTATACCCGACTGGAAGGAAGATCCAAGCCCACCACCCACCAATGAAGAATATGAAGGATGGTTAAATACCATGCTAAAATTCTCCGTGGAAGTAGCTATTTTAGCATTCATTGAATTCACACCCAGTGGTGGTTCAGCAACCGGAGAATACCTACAAGGAATAAAAAGCACATTTCTAAACAACTTCAAAGCACTTAATACAATAGTTAGTTACTTTAATAAAATGAAGAACGTGGAGCAAATTTCGAACGCTTTAACTAAAGTAAATAAAGTTATTAATAACCCTACTGTCCAAAAGGCTTTAAAAGCGTGGGACCGCTTTTTAAACAAAGTCGGTTTCAATTATGGAATGTCAGTTTTCAAAAGAGGACTATATAAATTATTCCCAGACAAAAAATCTGAAATAGATTCCCTATTATTATTATTTTCAAGCTGGCAATTCCTCAATGACCCCTATGGCACAATAAACGCCATAATTGACACAATCACGAGCATTATGAAAGGAAAACTTCCCGACCGTGAAAGTTTTGAGAAAATATTTATTTTCGACCCAGTACAAGATAAATAAAACAGAGGCTTATTATGGGCTTTACTGATAGAATGGAAAAGAAAATAGAGGAAATGGATGAGAAACGTCAGCAGGATATGGGGAACCTGTTTAATTATTTGAGTGATCTTGATATTGTGGGGTTAGATGGTATTCTTTCTGAAATTAAAGAAATCAGAGATTCGGGTTTTTATAAAAAGCTCATTGAGGCTTCAAATAATAATAAATATGAAGAAAATGTTGATTTTTTAGGAGATCTGCCAAAACACAGAATAGAAATCTTAGCATATGATAACCTAAAAAAAGGAGGACTATTAACCACTATTTTCACCAAATCAATAATCACAGTCCAAGACACTCTCACCTTGTATTCTTTCATTGAAACAACATATTATCTGCATAAAAATCCATTAGAAAAAGAAGATCTCTTGAACATTTATTTTAGCGGACTAGATGAACGTATAATTTTTGCTCTAGAAAATTTTGACCAAGTTAAACTTGAAGATCTACCAGAACCAACTCCAGAATACATTAAATCACTCGGCAAAACCTATTGGGCTGAAAAAGAACTCTATAAAAAACTAAACGAGTTAATGTTTGAAGTCATGGATTTTAGTTTGAATTATCCCGGCGTTAAATATTCTTATTCCAAATATAGATCTACAGAGGATCTTTTTATTCAATTTTTGGCTGCTTGTAATGCTGTGAATAATGGCCGTTTGGGTATTGGAGTTAATGATACTATTGTGGCTTATAAAACTTTTCTAAAGTTGATTAAAACAGATGTCACAAAATACAAAGCCATCCCTAAACGCATAATCGGTTTAGAAGATCATGGAGCCTATCTGGTTTGTAAAAAATGCGGAACCTATTATCAGATCCCCGAAGGTGAATCTGCAGACGATTATTCCAATGAATGCGAATGCGGAGGCAAATTAAAATACCTGGGCTCACCGCACAACTAAAAACCCTAAATCCATCCTACTCATGGCCCGGGACATGGTCGGTAACACCAACCACACACCACTCACATTCACAGTAGACAACACTCCCCCCATAATCAACCCTGAAATCAACCCAGAAGCAGCTAAACCTGGAGAAACAATAAACATAACCGTCCATGCCTCCCCTGACACGCAGAGTGTAGTGGTCATCATAGGCACACAAAGAATCAACCTCACCTTCACCAACGGAACCGGAATTTGGACCACCAATTACACCATACCACCAGATAGCACATTCGACATCCACACCATACGAATAGAAGGAACCATCAATGCAAGAAATGTTTGGATTTGAATAGATAAAAGATAATTTAAGAAATCCCCCTAAATTGATAATATGGAATATAACTAATTTAAACTTAATTAAGGACTTTTAAACTTCAGGTATGTAATTTAAAAATGAAATAACATGGTTGGAGATTTAAATACTGCGTTTTAACCAGTTCAATAGGTGTTCCTTTGGGAAATCCTGCCAAATACGTGTTGAATGTTTTTTCTGAATTTCCACAGGAAAAAACATGTACCCATAATACTGCAGTACTTCTATTTCCTAAACATTCACCTATCATGTCATTGACCAGAATCGGCGAGTTACTGAAAAAATGAGTATCGTCTGTGGTGTTTTCCGGGCAATCAATTATCCAACAAGCAGATGAATCTGATATTTCAGCCGGATCAGTCATCACATAAAAATCAGTTGAATTCAGCATACTTTGAGTGATTCTAAACGGGTAACAAATCCATCCTGGTTTTTTATTTGGATAATCCACATTCAGATGATCTGATTTTCCCTCAATACCATGATGGGGGCATTGATATTCATAGCTATTCTCTGGTAAACTGGAATTGTATTTCATAGTATCAATGAACACCACGGTGGTGGTGTTGAAAAAATTGCAAAGAACAGACCTGTTTACAACTATCACATCTGTAGAAGAGGACGAGTTTAGTTTTCCCATGGTAACCGGTTCCAGAGATTGATCCATAGGAGCGATGGTCAAACTTGAGTTACAATAGGGAGGGATTACTCTTCCCCTCATTAATTCATCATAATTTTCTTTAAGACAGTTGATTTTTCTAACACTCAGAATGTTGGGGCGAACTTTCATAGTCACCGGATCAACCTCAGCCAATCCTGGTGTTACCCCACAAAAATCCCCTGACTCTTCCCAATTTTCTGGTGATCCCGGATTTTTAATTAACATATCTGCGGCACCTATGGTTATCCTCTCCAAAAAATTGGCATAAGAAGAATCTTGAATCTTCCAGCCAGCAATATCCATGGCATCAGCTGATAGTCCCAACAACACAGTTATTATAATCAAAGCCAGCATTAAATCCATAGAAAATACCATTCCACTGTTTTCTTCTTTAATTTGATAACTTAACATACCATCACTGAAATAGAATTACTAATCATCAAATAGGGGCAACCCATACTTTTTACGGTGGGAATCATCCAAATAAAGGTAAAAATAGTGGGTTCCATTGTTGAAATACACGAGTACGTGCCCAGGATATGTTCCATGACCTGTATCATCAAAAATCACATGATCCGGAGCACTAGTAGCAGTTGCAGAGGAATTATTTGATGAAGATAGGTTAACTGATGGTGCAGGTACAATGAAGGTTTCCATACCATAGTGTGGACATACACCCTTCCCCTCCAGCCTGCAGAGAAAACAGGCCCCATCACTACTTTCATGATAAAAACCGTTATCTAAGCAATTTTTGAGGTTCATAAGATCTTGAGAACTTCCATGAAGATCATAAGGATCATATGGGCATTTTTTTATGTATAATGGTGATGTGGCGTTTTCATAAGCTTCTGAATTGGTAATCCCCCTTGATTTGAGATAATTAGACAAACTATGACCATATATTATTTTATCTTCCCCGATAGTTGCACCCCCATGTTCCCTGCACTTAACAAAGGGTAAAGGATCCATAATTGGAAAAGAATCGTTGATAAGAGAAATATTTTGAGTCAAATTCTCTTGATGTTTAAGTTCACCTTTTTCTACCTTAATTTTCGATTTAACCTCTATCTGAAAGGGATCTTGACTATTATCCACGTACACTACATCGCAATTAGCCTTAATACCCAAATAATTATATCTTGAACACCAAATATCCATCCGTCTCTGCATTTCATCCCTAATCGTCTTTCTACTATCTGAAAGAGGAACTCCGCTTTTAATTACCCCTTCAGTTTTATCTTTTACCACTTCTCTTCCTATTTGAGGCATATTTGTTTCCAGATCTTTTGTTACACCCAAGACATCTTCTGACGTTAGAACGGATTGTTGAACATCTGCTTGGCCAACTGCCATATTAATAAATACCAATACCATTAGAACCGCCGGTAAGATAAGCAAAAATGAAGTTAAGCTCATTACGTAACCTTTATCATTCATTATTTTTTTCCTGACATTTTTTTTGTTGGAGATCACAGCCTGAGTACAAATTAATATTTGTTATAATAATAGTATTAATTAATATTAATTAATAAAAATGTAATACAATATAAAGTTATTCCAAAAACAAAAAAATATATTAATCACTCGAATATAACTCCAGCCAAGGTGCATCAAAAATTTGTATCTATTCACTGCATCATCATAAAACATTAAAACATCAGGATTTATATAAAAGGGATTACACGATTATTATAACTAAAATCTAAAAATATACTGATTAAATTTTTTGTTAAATTACAATTAAATCAAAGATTAGCGAGGTATAAAATGAAAGATATCGTAAGAGGTTGGCGTCATATTCCACAACGTTATAATCTCATTGGATCGAAGTGTTTACAGTGCGGTGAAGTGTTTTTCCCCATGAGAGTCATCTGCCCAAAATGCAGACGAAAGGGCAAATTAGAAGATATAAAGTTCAGTGGTAATGGTAAAATCCACAGTTACTCAGTTATACACACACCAACTGATGAATTTAAGAACATATCTCCCTATGCTGTTGCAATCATTGAACTTGAAGAAGGAGCAAAAATTACAAGCCAAATTGTGGACTGTAACATCGATGATGTTGAGATAGGCCAGGATGTGGAGTTAGTATTCAGGAAAATTAGAGCAGAAGGCGATGAAGGAGTTATATCATATGGCTACAAATTCAAACTCAAACAGTAAGATAGGTGTGCTGTTAGTGGGCCACGGAAGCAGGTTACCCTATAGTAAAGAAGTCATAAGCCAGTTAGCAGATCTTTACAGTCAAAAATCAGAATATCCTGTGGAAGTAGGTTTTATGGAGATGAGTAAACCATCCATCCCAACATCCCTTAATAAATTAGCCGAGAAGGGTGTGGAAAAGATTGTAGTAACTCCAGTATTCCTAGCACATGGAGTGCATACCACTAAAGACATTCCAGGTATTCTAGGATTGAACAATGGAGATGACACCCATGGGCATGGGCATGGGCACGAACATGGGCATAGCCACAAACACGACGAAAACGAAGAGATCGATTTCAATGGGGAGATAATCTACACTGAACCTTTAGGTCCAGACCCTAAAATCGTTGACATAATAAAGGAAAGGATTGATGGTGCTCTTTAAAGATAATGCCTTCTAAAAATTTTAAAAATCAGGAAAATCTTAAAATTTCCCATTTGGGTGAGAAAAAACTAATCAAACGACTCCTCTCAAGGAGCCGTGCCCTTCAACCTGATTCACCTTTTTTTGATGAATTTTATTTTAAAAGCCTCAGTGATGATGCTGCACTACTAAATATTGATGATAACTATCTGGTAGTTACTTCTGACCTTTTAATTGAATCAACCCATTTTCCATCAAAAATGAGTGCCTATCAAAAAGGTATGAAAGTAGTTACAGTTAATGTGAGTGACCTGGCGGCCATGGGGGCTAAACCCATTGGTTTTATATTGTCTCTAGGATTACCCCGGGAACTTTCCTTGAATGAATTCGATGCAACTATGGAAGGAGTGCTGCAAGCCTGCAAGGAATATGGAATGGGACTTATGGGTGGTGACACCAATCAGTCAGATGAACTTATCCTCAGTGGGACCTGTTTAGGTATGGTAGATAAAGAAAAGGTTCTTTTGAAAGAAGGTGCCCATAAAGGAGACATAGTGGCAGTTACTGGGCCCCTGGGTGTGGCAGCGGCAGGATTTGAATTTTTATTATATCCCCCATCAAATGATGGTTCTAAATCAAATGATCATGGAGAAAAATTTGCAGAACGTTTTAAACCTACTACCCTCGAATTAATCGAGAAACATGCACTTCAACCCCATGCCAGGTTAAAAGAAGGAATATTGCTGGCAGATAGTGGTGCAGTGACGTCTGCCACAGATATAACCGATGGTTTGGCCAGTGAAGTGGGTGAACTGGTGGCAGCCTCCTCAGGCAGGGTGGGAATAACTCTTTTTCAGGATATGATCCCTATCATTCCCGAGGTGAAGGAGGTTGCAGCTGCTTTAAACAAAAACCCTCTGGACTTGGCATTATATTATGGTGAGGACTTTGAACTCCTTTTAACAGTTCAAAAAGATGAATTTGAACAATTGAAGGATGAATTTGATCTTATTCCTGTGGGTGTGGTGACCGATTCGGGTCAGATGGAAATAGTAGATAAAGCTGGAAAAACAAAAATATTAGAGCCAAAAGGTTACCAGCACTTTAAGTGATTATGTAATTATAATCTAATCATCCTGATTGTAAATTTTTTTTAATTAGGACCTTTATTATTCAGGTTCATTGAATTGTTTAATTTAGTAAAAAGTTTGATTTGGCAAAGGACATTTCACTGTATTGGAAATGGAAAACTGGGGGTTTTTTATGAAAAAGGAAGCTATTCTCTATGAAAAGTTAGATGGGGTTTTAAACTGCCAGATTTGCAACCGTCGCTGTATTGTTTCCAATGGTAAGACTGGTTTTTGTGGTATGCGACGAAATGAAGAGGGGGTAATGTACACTCTTAACTATGCTGCTGCTTCCTCAGTGGCTGTAGATCCAATTGAAAAGAAACCTCTTTTCCATTTTTATCCAGGTAGTCTTTCATTAAGTTTGGGAAGTGTTGGTTGCAATTTCCGTTGTCCCTACTGCCAGAATTGGACCATATCACAGGCAGATCTGGAGAAAATAGGAACCAGAGATATCCCTCCTGAGGAGGCTATGAAGATGGCTCAGGATAATCTCTGCCAGTCCATCTCCTGGACCTATAACGAACCAACCATGTGGTTTGAATACACCTATGACTCGGCTAAACTCGCCCAAAAGGACAATTTAAAGACCGTTTATGTAACTAATGGGTACATGAGTGAAGAATCCCTGGATCTCATCAGCCCATATCTGGATGCGGCCAATGTTGATCTGAAGGGAATGTCAGATAAGTTCTACCAGGAACTGTGCCAGGCCCGGTTGGAACCTGTGCTGGAAAACATCCGGACCATGCATGATAATGGCATCCATATTGAAATCACCAATCTGGTGATACCCGGATACAATGATTCAGAAGAGGATCTCAATGCACTGGTAAAATTCATAGCTGATGTAGGTGTGGAGATCCCTCTACACTTCACACGCTTCTATCCCCATTACCATATGAAACAGGTGCCTCCAACTCCAGTGGCCACCCTGGAGAAAGCTCAAAAAATGGCTATGGACGCTGGGATTAAATATGTGTATGTGGGGAATGTTCCCGGCAGTGATGGTGAGAATACAAGGTGTCCTGAATGCCAAGAACTGCTCATAAACAGAGATGGTTTCAGTATCAGAGCCAACAATCTGAAAAAAGATAAAAAATGCCCTATTTGTGGAGAGAAGATTGATATTGTGGTTTAATTTTGAATTTAAGAAATTTTAAACGTTTAAAAAAAAAAATTCTAAAAAAAGTAAAATCTGAAAATTATAAAAATAAAATAAAATAAGAAATAGAAGAGAATAGGGGTTTTATCTAAGTTAAATGCTCAAAAAATCTAATCAGAGAAACTAACCCTTTCAAACTTCTCTAACTTGTCCAATGGTTTGGTTGCATCCACCCCTACTTTAGTGGTGGTGCCATCAGGCTTGGCACAGGGGTCCAAGGATGATCCACGGGCACCTGGGACTATGAGTATGTCTTCATCACCTTTCACCCTGGTGGCAATGGCGTATTCAATATCTTCAGCATCGAAGATGTCCACATCTTCATCCACTACCACACAGTGTTTAAGTGAGGGATGAGCGGCCAGAGCCGCCATTATAACGTTTTTACCATCACCCTGAGTCTGTTTCTGTATGGATACCGCAGCATGTAACCAGCAACAGCCCCCTTCTGTAAGGGCAACGTTTTTCACTGTGGGTACTGTGTTTTGAACTGCGTTAAATATTCTTGGTTCCTGGGGAAGGCCCTGCAGGAGTTTGTGCTCGAAACCAGCAGGCATTATTGCATGATAAATTGAATCATGACGGTAATGCATTTTATCCAGTTCAATTACCGGTTCTTGACGTACCACATCGTAAGTATCGGTGAGGTCCACAAATGGGCCTTCTTCAGCCCTTTCATGAGGTAACATACGCCCTTCCAGGAGTATTTCGCATTCAGGAACCTTCAAATCCACCGTTTCGCAGTTTATGAGTTTCATTTTTCCCTGGTGGAAATGGTTGGCCACTTCCAGTTCATCCACGTTAATGGGCACCGAAGTGGTGGTAGCCAGCAGAGTAGCTGGATGCATTCCTATGGCAATGGCCAGTTCCAGTGGTTCATCCAATTCTTCAGCACGTTTATGATAGGTATAAAGGTGACGAGGGACTATTCGAGCCGTAAGTCGGTCTTTTCCCAGTAAAAGCATACGGTGAATGGATGCATTGCGAATTCCAGTTTCTGGGTCCTTGGCAATGATCACCCCTGAAGTGATATAGGGACCCCCATCACGTTGGTAATAGGTCAGAACAGGTACTTCGGTGAGATCTGCTGACTTAGACACGCCGAAACAGTCCCTCACATCTACATAATCATTTATGGGCTGAGGATTGTTGGTTGCATCCATTATTTTTTGGGTGATTCCTGCCACATCGGTGTTTAAAGCCCTTGCGATCTTTTCACGGGTGTTGCAGATCCCGGACACCACCTTCATATCTGATTCTTTTACATTTCCCATGATGAGAGTGTCTTTAGGGTATTTTCTCAAAAATTCAGCGGCTTCAAGATTGGTTGAAACCTCATCTTCAATTTCAATAACATTAAAATCTTTTTTAAGGATTTCTAAAAATTTCTGCATAAAATCACCAACAATTCATCTGATACTATATTATAACAAACGTTAATAGGAGTACTGCAAATATTAAGAACCATATTAAATTTCCAGGACACCAAAATCTGCTTGTAGAACAGGTTTTTGGTATTTTTTTCATCTTTTTTTCCATTGTAATTCACATATCATTATTATGGCTCATTTTATGAATATATTTAACGTATATAAATTCTCGTGAATAAACTAGATATTCCCAAAAAATGATTCAGGCCAGGCAATATAGCCAAACAAACATTCAATAAAAACATTTTTTATTTATAACGTTATGCCAAATATTTTATAAATAAACTATTAAAACAACTTATCTATAAAACCACAACAAAAGAACATTTTAAATAAACTTATTTAATTTTAAATAAACTTATTTAATTTTAAATAAACTTATTTAATTTTAAATAAACTTATTATGATATTTACCGTTTACAGTTAATATTCCCCTTAAACCTTAAAAGATCATTTTTAATCAGTTCATCACCAATACTTAACATTTCAGCGGCGAGTATGGCTGCGTTCCCACCTGAATCTACACCCACAGTTGCCACCGGCACTCCAGGAGGCATGTTCACCATGGAAAGTAGTGCATCTATTCCTTCCATCCTTATTGCACATGGCACTCCAATGACTGGTTTTTCTGTGTAGGCCACTACTGCTCCTGTTACGTGGGCAGACAGGCCAGATATGGCAATGAATATTTTGGCATCTTTATTTCTTTTAAGGAAACTCGCAAATTTTTCCGGAGATCTGACTGGTGATACCACTGTAGAGTCGTGGGTAATGTTTAGTTTATCTAAGAACATAGTTGTCTTTTTAGCCACTTTGATATCGCTGTAACTCCCTGAAATCACCGCTACCTGTGGTGGGTGGGGATTATCTACTAGTTCTCCAGGATGAGTTGTGGTTTGAGTTTTATCCTTAGAACCTGCATTTTTAGTTTCTCTGGCTTTGGTTTCATCATATGAATCCTGGCTGATTTTGCTGTAATATTTTCCTTTTAACATTGGGGAAAGGTTTGCTTCATCTATAGAAATTTTAGAATAAAAATCGTGCCTGAAGACGGATAGCCTTTTTCTCACGTCCCTATTCTGGATTCCTATAATTTGAGCCGCCAGTATTGCAGCGTTTTCCCCCCTATCAATCCCTACAGTCGCTACTGGTGCGCCTAATGGCATCTGCACTGATGCAAAAAGTGCATCCAACCCTGCCACTTTAACTTCCACTGGCACTCCAACCACAGGTTTATGGGTGATTCCGGCTATGATACCAGGTAGGTGTGCTGATAGTCCTGCTATGCCTATGAAAACATCGACTCCGTTTTGGGTTGCAGTTTTTACTATTTTTTTAACTTTTTCGTGGGTTCGGTGGGCTGAAGCCACTCTCAAATCATAATATATTTCCAGTTTTTCCAGTATGCCAATGGCTTTTTCGGCAATTTTAAAATCAGAAGCACTGCCCAGTATGATCATAACCTTTGGTTCCATGATAAACTCCACTTTCTAATGAGTATTGTAATATAATTTTAATCTGGCTGTAAACCATTACACATAAAATGTTTTATGCCCAAAACTGATAATATACTTTTGTAAATAAACCATTTAAAAAAATCAGAATTCTGATAACATCTTTTATAAGTCAGTATAGTTAACATGTAAGGTAAGAATTAGAGGTGTAATTTAAGTGTCTTGGATTATTTTACTACTTGTCCTGATCATCGCTTCAGTGCGAACCATGAATTCAAAAAAACCGATGAGCGTATCAGTCATAATACCTGCCTACAATGAAGAAAAAACCGTTGCTAACGTTGTAGGTGTGGTTAAATCCTTGAACTATGTTGACGAGATCATTGTAGTTAACGATGGATCAGTAGATGGCACAGAGCAGAAGGCTCTAGAAGCAGGAGCAACTGTTTTAAGCCACGTCAAAAATCAGGGAAAGGGTGCTGCTATTAAAACTGGTTTTAAAAACTCTAAAGGAGAGATAGTACTATTTTTAGATGCTGATCTCCATAAATTAATGCCCAAACAAGTGGATAAAATGATCAAACCCATTTTAAATGGGGAATCTGACGTTGTCAAGACTAAATTCAAAAGAGAAGCTGGAAGAGTAACAGAACTCACAGCTAAACCTTTGTTAAACTTTTTTTTCCCAGAAATCAAGTTTGAACAACCTCTCAGTGGTCAATTTGCAGCCAAAAGATCTTTCCTGAAAAACATCGAACTGGAAGATGACTACGGTGTGGATGTGGGAATAGTACTGGACGCAGATGTTATGGGAGCACGGGTAAAGGAGGTGGATATTGGGAATATAAGCCATACCATGTCCTCGCTCTATGAACTAAACATTGTGGCTACCGAAGTGGTGCGGACCATTGTGGACCGGGCCAACATCTACGGTAGAATCACCATGATCGACTCCCTGGGAAGATACATAAGGATGGGAGTTTTAGGACTTTCATTAACCACTTTAGGATTTTTCTTTCTGTTCTTCATCAGAATTAGACCTTCATACTTAGCCCTGTATCTGGGCTTCGCTATAATCATAATCGGCATTATAATGGCCGCCTATTATATAGTTAAAATACTCCGAGCATCCATCAAAACCATCTTAAGGCCGGATTCTAAGTCCCGTAACCTTAGATCCTTCTTCTATATGCATTCGCCCCTGATAGTTTCTGCTTTGATCATGTTCGCAGTTCTTTTTACCATGTTGGGCTCGGTTCATGTGGACGAAGGGAAGATTTCCATTGAACCTGCAGCCAGAAATGTGATATTTTGGAAGCAACCCGTAGAAAACCAGACCATCGACATCAGAGGACCTTACACTGTGGACAGTGCCATTGAAAATGAGAGTTCCATTATCAGAATGCCTGAAGATGCCATGAAAACACTTGAATTAAATTACGGAGATAGTATAATAATAGGTGATGAGAGTTATGCCCTTAGACCACCTATTGATGGTGAAGACAGCATAATGAGGATACCCTATGATGCCAGAACCACCATGGGTTTAAATGTGGGTGATGTTATCAGCGACGGTGAACTGCGTAATTTATTTAAAGACATCTATGCTGAGAAGAAAATTTCGCTAAACACATCCAACATAACCGCTACCGAAGGAACAATAATAAAAAACACAGCCAAAGATGCCAAAATCATCAATTTATATCTTAATAATAAAAAAATTGGCAGTACATCTGGTATTTTGAAAGATGGGAATTACCGGATCTATGTGGATGGTTATCTATACAAAATAATCACTATTGACAAAGATGCCAATCAAAAAACGTTTTTGGTAACTGATGGTGACGATGTGATTAAAATTGAAGTTGCTGGAGATGTTAAGTCCAGTAATGAGTTCCCTACTTCAGATAATGGGATTCTGTTCTATTTCAACTTCTAATTTTTTACCTAATTTTTTCCAAAACATGAAAAATAATTGGAGATTCTTCACTGAATTTGCCACATCTTGGTAAGAAAATAAGGAAATTGAAAAATTAATAAGTAAAATTGGGATTAAATTAAAATGATTTAATAGTAAACTTTAACTGCCTCTTCGATATCATCATACATCCCCAGAGCAGCTAAAGCGCCTATTTTTCCCTGAGAACCGGTAACTTCGATTAATTCCACCCCAACAGCCTCAGCCACATTTTCAGCTTTTTCAAGAGTTATCATGGACTTTTTAGCGTCTTCACCATAAAATTTAAGTTTTTCCGGAACTTCAATCCCTTCAAGAACTGCAATAGCTGTTTTATCAGATAATGTACCCTTTTTAAGTAGTTTTACTACCTCACGAACCAGATCATCTTTTTGTCCGGGTTTGACCGCGAAGACCAGTGCTATACCCACACAGTTCTGGGTTTTGTTGGGGTTGTGAGGATATAATTGGACTGTTACATGATCCAGATATTCATATCCTTGTTTAGCTATTTGTACGCCTACATTGTGCGCAAGTGTCCAGGTGGCACCTTCATCTTTAGTGTCAGTATCATCGATGCCAATAACTACTTTTTGAAGACGTGGTGTTACCACAGTAGCCCTTCCCACCTTGGATCCTCCCCCCACGTCCCGAAGTTCCACTCTTTTAACACCTTCTGCCATTCCACGGCACATGGCAGCTCCCACACCTGCACCAGCCAGACCAGCATGTACCACTCTAACTTCATCACCCACAACAGAGACTTCTTCGATTCCTGCAGCGTGCAGGCTGGGTTTAAGCCTTAAATTGGATTTTCCCACCTTTACTAGAAATGTGTGCCGGTTTCCATCCCTTTTAGCCTTTAAGACTATGTCACTGCTGTGCTGGTACTGGTAGATCATCCACTGGGATCCTGAAATGCAGGGATGGTACTCCACGATCTCCACCATATTCCCCTCTACCATGGTGAGGATTTTCTGGTATGGTGCGATCCAGGGGTCCTTGAATTTATCCTTTAAATCTTTAGGAGTGAGTGTTTCCATGATATAGTTCTCCAGAAAATGGGTTCAAAAATAACAGAGTCTCTATTTATTAGAGTCCCTTGAAAATAAAGTAAATTGGATAAAAAATGATAAAAAATAATAATCCAATTATTTAAGCCGTTCCGTCATTTTTACTGCGGCTTCCACTGCACGTTTAGCATAGTCCACCCTCTGATGGGCTTCTAAACGGGTCATGCCAGGTCCAGTGATACCTAAAGATACTGGTTTGTCGTATTCCAGGGCCAGGTCAGCGATTTTACGGGAGGCATGCTGAACCACGATTTCATCATGGTCTGTGGATCCTTCAATTACCGCTCCCAGGGTAATCACAGCATCGATGTCATCCTGTTCTAAAAGTTTTTTGATGGCCAGTGGCATGTCAAAAACTCCTGGAACGGTTATCACTTCAGTTATCTCTGATTCTAAAAATTTGGCATGTTCTTTGGCCAGTTCTAACATCATGTGGGTGATGTCATAGTTAAATTCCGCAACTACTGCCCCTAATCTAACTTTCACCATTATTTATACCTCTTTTAACACTTTTATTTATATAAATCAAATTTACTCACTTAACCAAGCCCATCAAACCATTTTATACTTTCCATTATAAGGCCATGGTTATGAAATATGCTACTGAACTAAAAAGCATTACCAATATTATGAAAATAGCGATGATTTGAGATCGTTCCATGTTTTTATCTCCTTTCTTAGTTATGCCATGAATTCGGAAATTTGTTTAAGTGTTTCACCTAATTCCTTTATCTCTTCTCTGGTGTTGTAGTAGTGTATAGATGCTCGAACCGTGCCCCCTAATTGATAAGCACCTACATGCTTTATAGATGGTATTGCACAGTGATATCCGCTTCTAACACATATGGATTTAAGTTCATCCAAGATCTTAGCCAGATCATGAGGGTTTATATTATCTATATTGAAGGAAACTATACCATAAATATTTTCTGGACTTCCATAAATCCGGACTGTTTCTATTTCCCGGATCTCATTATACATGACTTTGGTGAGTTTTCTGGTGTGTTTTTCAACTTCCGACATTCCAATTTTTTCCAAATAGGTTATTGCTGCCCCCAGGCCAATGAACCCGGCAATATTCTGAGTTCCGCCCTCAAAACAGGATGGTGCTTCAATAAGTTTGAAATCTTCTTCAGTGACATCTTCCACTGTTCCCCCTCCCAGGTTAAGGGGTTCCAATTTTCCATGTGAATCATGAGCACAGTAGAGGAACCCTGTCCCCACCGGACCCAGTAATCCTTTATGTCCCGGGAATACCATAAAATCTGCCCCTAACTTGCCTGCATCAATTTTCATGTGCCCTGCAGATTGTGCTGCATCAACCAGGTAAAGTGCATCGTTATCTTCTGCTATTTTACCTAGTTCATCCACTGGTTGGACCGATCCGATGGAGTTAGAAACATGGGTGATGCTTACCAGCCTAGTGTTCCGATCAACCAGGTTTTCAACTGTTTCTGGGTGTACAATACCATTATCATCGGCTTTCACTATTCTGACTTCAACACCCTGACTTTGCAAGTTGAGCCATGGAACCAGGTTGGAGTGATGTTCAATGTTGGGAACCACGATATTTTCACCTTTTTGAAATTCAATTCCATGGGCCACAATGTTTATGGCTTCTGTAGTGTTTTTAGTAAATATTATCTCATTAGGATCTGATTTAACGAATTTAGCAATGATTTCTCTGGCATTGTCCAATTCTTGGGTTGCTCTAAGTGCTAATCTGTACGCTCCTCTCCCGGTGTTAACATTGTAATTATAAAAATAGTCACACATGGCCTTTACCACTGGTCGAGGTGTGGGAGTGGTGCTGGCAGCATCCAGATATATGATCTCATCCAGTAGGGGAATATCTCTTCTAACATCATCAGTTTTCATAGCATAGCCTAAATTTTGCTTTAAATCTAGTTATGATATGATTTGATGTGGTATATAAAATTTGAAAATAATCGTCTAATTACAAGTTGTTAACATCTTACTGTAATAAAAAAAATATAGAAAATTGGAACAAATAAAAAAAAATAACTAAAAAAACAGTGGAGGTTAATATTTTTTATACTTCCAACTTTTTCCTGACTTCTGCAGCCATTTCCATGGTGGATGCACTGCCACCCAGATCTGGAGTTACTACTTTACCCTCTTGTAGGACTTTTACCAGGGCATTTTCAAGTCTGCGTGCTTCTTCATTCTCATCCAGGTATTCCAGCATTAACACTGCAGATAACATCATGGCAGCAGGATTCGCAACTCCTTTCCCGGAAATCCGAGGTGCAGAACCATGAACAGGCTCGAACAACCCTTGTTTATCTCCAATATTAGCTGATGGGATTAATCCTAATCCCCCTACCAGTCCAGCTCCTTCATCTGACAGTATGTCCCCGAAGAGGTTGGTGGTTACAATTACATCGAACATTTCTGGTTTGGTGATGAAGAACATGGCAGTGGCATCCACGTAACGGTCATCCAACTCCATTTCAGGATAATCCTCTGCCACTTTATAGAAGGTGCCCTTGAAAACTCCATCTGTTTTTTTGAGAACGTTTGCCTTGTGAACTGCGGTTACTTTGCTTCGTTTGGTCTTTTTAGCGTATTCAAATGCGAATTTGCATATTCTTTCTGAGGCTTTCCTGGTTACCACTCTTTTAGCAATTGCTCCTTCGTCAGTTTCCTCTTCTAATCCTATGTATAATCCTTCTGTGTTTTCCCGGACTATGACAAAGTCCAGGTTATCGGAAAGACATTTGGTGCCAGGGTATGATTTCACTGGTCTGAGGTTGACGTATAATTCGAGTTCCTGTCTCATTCTAACAATAACATCAGCTGCTGATTCTCCTGCCGCTCCGAAAAGACATGCTTCTGATGCTTTGACTATGTCCATGGTTTCTTGAGGTAAGGCCACCCCTGTTTTTTCCATGTACTCATCTCCGGCATCAGCGAATGTGTAATCAAATTCAAGATCTATTGCTTCTAAAACATGGAGTGTGGCCTCCATAACCTCTTTACCTATTCCATCTCCAGGTATAACAGATATATTGTACATATATTAACACCTTCTTTGTATTATTGGTTATTCGTTAGTTATTTCAAATTTAAGTTTGTTATCATTATTTTACTCGCCCTTTATTTCTGCAAAGTGGTTTTTCAGGTAACTGATGAGCCCTCCTTCGTTCATGATATCCATCATGAATTCAGGGAGTGGTTTTATTTCGAACTCTTTAGAATTATTTAAATCATTTAATACTCCCTTTTCCATGTTTATTTCGATTTCATCTCCTTCTTCGATGTTTTTTGAGATTCCTTTGGCCTCTATAAGTAGTAAACCTATGTTCGTGGAGTTTCTGTAGAATATTCTTGCAAATGATTCTGCCACCACTGCAGATATTCCTGCCGCTTTGATAGCTATGGGTGCGTGTTCCCGGGATGATCCGCAACCAAAATTTTTTCCCGCCACAAGAATATCCCCTTTTTTCACTTTTTTGGAAAATTCACAGTCATGGCCGGCCATTACACATGCTGCAAGCTCTTCCTCTTCACTTAAAACCAGATATCTGCCCGGGAGAATCATATCAGTGTCCACATCATCTCCAAACTTCCAAACTTTACCTTTAATCATGTTTTCCATATTTACCACCATTTTACGTATCGTTACTCGTGATCAATGTTTTTAATCAACTATTTTTGTTGGAACTACCTTTTTGGATTAACTATCTGGGATCGGTTATTTCACCTTTGATAGCTGATGCTGCTGCTACTGCTGCTGAACTAAGGTAAACTTCTCCTTCAGGGCTTCCCTGTCTTCCTTTGAAGTTTCGGTTGGAAGTGGAGAGGCTCACTTCTCCAGGTCCCAGGAACCCTACATGGCCACCCAGGCATGGTCCACAGCAGGGGTTACATACTAAAGCTCCAGCATCCACAAATGTGTTTATCAATCCCTGTTCCAGTGCCTGGCTGTAAATTTCTCTGGAAGCTGGTATTACCAGCATTCGCACACCGTTGGCTACTTGTTTTCCTTTGAGTAGTTTTGCTGCTACCTGAAGATCGTTCAGACGTCCGTTGGTACATGATCCCAGGAATATCTGATCTATGGGTGTTCCTTCTACCTCACCTACTGGTTTGACGTTGTCCACATTATGTGGGCAGGCGATTTGAGGTTCCAGATCATCCACATCCACATACATGGTAGTAAGGGATTTTGCATCTTCATCAGTTGTAAATGTCTGGTAAGGTTTGTTTGTACGGCCTTTAAGGTAGTTGATGGTCTCATCATCCACTTCCACCATACCAGTTTTTCCTCCCATTTCTATGGCCATGTTACACATTGCCATCCTCTGGGATACTGACATGTTACGGGTGGTTTCACCCCCAAATTCACAGGCCTGGTAGGTTGCACCGTCTGCTCCGATTTGTCCGATTATATCCAGTACCACATCTTTTGAATATACATATTTGCCGAGTTTTCCTTCTATTTCAAATTTTATGGTTTCTGGAACCTTAAACCAGAGTTTTCCGGTGGCAAATACCATGGCCATGTCTGTTGATCCGATTCCTGTGGCAAATGCCCCTAATGCCCCATGGGTGCAGGTGTGGGAGTCTGTTCCTACCACCACTTCTCCTGGAACTACATGGCCTTTTTCAGGTAGTACTTGGTGGCATACTCCTTCTCTGACATCGTAAAAATTGCTTATTTTCTGTTTTTCCACGAATTCTCTCAGGAATATGTGGTTTTTAGCTGCTTCCAGGGAGTCTGCTGGTACCTGGTGGTCAAAAAGAACCACGATTTTATCTGGATCCCAGACATGGTCCACTCCTATTTTCTGGAATGACTTCACAGATAATGGTCCAGTTAGATCGTGAGTCATGGCCACGTCGATGTTGGCCATTAAAATATTACCAGCTTTTATTTCTTTTAATCCTGCTGCTTTTGCAAGTATTTTCTCTGCCATGGTCATTGACATTGGATATCCTCCATTTAAACAAAATTTATCTTATTATTTGAAAAATTCTGATATATTTTGGGTTTTTAAGGCTTCTTTTTCTCGTAAGGCTTCTTTTTTTATAAGGTTTCATAATTTGGAAGTGGTGATCTTGTTTACAATATTCACGAAGCTTTCAACTTCTTCCGGGGCCAATATGTTTAAAATTTTTTTAATTGTGTTTTTATGCACTTGTTTGTGCATTTCCATTATTTGGTTACCTTTGGGAGTTAATTCAAGGAAATAAAAACGTTTATCATCGTTGGATTGTATTTTGGTTACAATGCCTAGGTCAATCAACTGGTTGATGGCTACTGAAACTGTTGATTTTTTTACGTTCATGGTTTTTGCCAGTTCAGATACGCTTATTCCTTCATTTTTATCGATTAATTCAATATAATACAATTGTCGTAAAGTATATTCTTTTAAATCCCCTGTTTGAAGTTGTGTTTGGAATTTTCTCATTAATTTGCTTAGTTTATCCATTGATTCTACCAGTTCAAGTTCCTGATTCATGGGTTATCATTCCACCAGATACATAGTTTTATCTAACTAACTATTATAAAAGTTTTACTTACCCCTAATTGAATCAGTCGATTACTTCTCACAAGCTCGGAAAAATACCATTATACCATAACACCAATGAACAATCACTGAACAGTATAACTCCAGATAGTAATAAAATATATATATTAGGTAATACTCACTTGTATATGAGATATTATATTATTAAGTATAGAGATGGAAGAGAGATATTTTGTGAGGGACATAAAATGAGGGAAGTCAGCCAAGAAATAAAGGATGAGTACGAGAAAATTAAGGATAAAATCTCATTTGAAGAATTTTTGAATAAAATGGATGAATATAAGAAGGAAAATGCCGATGTAAGTTTTATCGACGACGTTAGTTTTGCACATATGGTTGTAGGAGATTACATTACCGAAAAAAATGAACCTCTCGGAGAAAAAAAGGAATTCTGGAAGATAAACGAGTTAGAAACAGGCACACAACATGTTAACCTCCTTGGGAGAGTAATGAGCATTTCCAATGTGAAAAAATTCACCAGTAAAAAAGGTAAGGAAGGTAAACTGGCTAACATGATCCTTGCCGATGCCACCGGCAGGATAAGAGTTGTCCTTTGGACAGAAAACATCAAACTTCTCGATAAATTTCAGGAAGGAGATGTGGTTAAAATCAATGACGTGGATGTGAAACAGGGTTTCAGAGAGGATGAAACCCACATGAACATACGTTCATCCGTGGAAAAGCTTGAGTCAAAAGATTATCCTGATTTCCCCCCATACAATGATAAGATAACCCCATTTAAAGAGATTAAAGAAGATATGGAAGTTAATATAGTTGCCCGTATCGTTAGGATACCCAGGATAAGATCCTTTGACCGGAACGGGAGAGACGGGAAGGTGGTATCCCTGGAACTCCAAGATGAAAGTGGCAACATGCAGTTAACACTGTGGAACAAAGACACCCAGTTAATAGATGATCTTGATCTAAAAGAAGGAGATGCCATTAAAGTACTGGGAGCCCAAAGCAGGGCCCGTAATGGTGAAATATCTTTAAATCACTCCTGGATCGGTAGAATAATAAAAGGAGATTTTGATGCCCCTGAATATCAGGAAAATATTATTAAACTCGGAGACGCTCATGAAATAAGGAATGTTACATTGATAGGTTTGGTGAGTAAAGTCTACGATACTATAACATTTGAACGAGATGACGGAAGCACCGGAAAAGTTAAATCCCTGGAGTTAGAGGATGATACTGGAGCTATACGGGTGACCATGTGGAACGAAGATACTGAAACTGAGATTAAAAAAGGAGACATCATGAAAATCATAGGAGGAAACATTGAATTTGACGATTATTCTGGCACCAATTACAGAATAAACACTAATTGGAACAGTAAACTCATAATAAACCCTCCTCTAGATGAAAAAATGAAGGAAATCCTGAGTGAAGTAGGTAAATATATAAAACCAGTTAAAATCAATGATTTAAACAATATTGAAGAGGACGGGGAAGAAGTAGACATCATTGGACGAGTGGTTAATCTTTACGAACCCAATGAGTTTCAGAGAGATGATGGAACCACGGGTCTGGTGAGAACGACAGAAATGGCAGATGAAACAGGCATGGTACGAGTTTCCATGTGGGATAGTAAAGCAGAATATCCCATGAAAGAAGGAGATGCCCTTAAAATCGAGAATGCACGTACTCGTCTGGGAGAATATCAGGTTGACCTGAGTGTGGGCAGAACTTCACGAATACTGAAACCCACAGAGGAAGAGATCTCAAGTTTACCTTCCCTGCAAGACGCAGAATCCATGCTCTACCAGACAAAAAAAATTGAAGCATTGGCTGAAGGAGACCGGGATGTTAGCATCATCGGCCGAATTTTAAGTGTAAACGAACCCAACCAGTTCACCAAAAGCGATGGCAGCACGGGGATTGTCCGTTCAATAGAAATAGCTGATGATACCGGAGTAATAAGGGGTTCTCTCTGGGATGACCAATCTAATGCCCCATTAAAAGAAGGTGAATTGGTTAAAATAGAAAATCCTCGTGTTAATTTGAGAAATGACCGTGTGGAAATTAGTGTTGGCAGAACAACTCTTATAACCAAACCCAAAGAAGATGAAGTATCCCTACCCTCCCTGGATGAGATTCAAGAAAAATTATATCCTTTTAAAAAGATTGAAGATATTGAAGAGGGAGACCAGAATATCAAGGTAACTGGAGAGGTTGTTGATATCCGTGGAAACAAAATACTCTTTGAAATGTGTCCCAACTGTAACAAGAGAGTGAATTATGTTGACGATGCCTACATATGTGATATCTGTGGTGAAGAGATAGAAAACCCCAACATGTTGATGATCATTGGACTCCTGATGGAAGATGATACCGGGACCATTAGCATGACCTTCTTCCGCCAATCAGCCGAGGAAGTGCTGGGAATGACCACAGCCGAAGCAGAAGAAATCATTGCTGCCACTGGAGACGAAGGATCCCTGGAAGAAAAAGTGGGTGATCTGGTGGGTAGACAGATTACAGTTATCGCAGATGCCAACTTTGATGAATACAACGAAGAAGTGCGTTTAAACGCCAAAAAACTGGTGGATGTCAAACTTTAATTAGTTGAAAGGCAATATTAAAAAATATACAATAATTTAAAAAGGCAAAATCCATTGAAAAGGCAAAATGAGATTTAAATAATCAAAATAAATAAAATTCAAAGGGGAGATTAATTATGGTGGAACTGGAAGATTTACCAAATGTAGGAGAAAAAACCGCCCAAAAATTAAGAGACGCTGGTTTTGCAGATATGATGAGGCTTGCCACATCAACTGCCAAGGAACTCAGTGTTAAAGTTGAAATTGGAGAAGGGGTAGCAGAAAAAGTGATAGAAGCTGCCCGTAAAGCTGAACAAATCGATTTTGAAACAGCTTTAGATGTGATGGAGCGCAGACAAGATGTTGGTCGTGTGACCACTGGAAGCACAGGATTGGATGAGTTAATTGGTGGGGGGATAGAGACCCAGGCAATTACCGAGGTTTTCGGAGAATTCGGATCGGGTAAAAGCCAGATATCTCATGAAATAGCAGTCACCGTGCAATTAGCACCTGAAAAAGGTGGACTCGGCGGACAATGTGTCTACATCGATACTGAAAATACTTTCCGACCAGAAAGAATAAAACAGATTGCAGAAGGATTCGAACTGGATGTGGATGAAGTTCTAGGCAATATTCATATCGCCCGTGCCTTTAACTCCGCTCATCAGATATTAATGGCTGATAAAGTTAACGAACTCATACAAAAAGATGTTGATATTCGTTTAGTGATTGTAGATTCCCTAACCGCTCATTTCCGGGCAGAATACGTGGGAAGAGAGTCCTTGGCCACCAGACAACAGAAATTGAACCAGCACCTTCACACACTACAGAATATCGCCAACACCTACAACGTGGCAGTTTTTGTAACTAACCAGGTCCAGGCACGTCCTGATGCCTTTTTCGGCAGTCCCACCAAGGCTATTGGAGGGCACGTCCTGGGACACGCTGCCACCTACAGAATATGGTTGAAAAAAGGACTGGCAGGTAAACGTATCGCCCGTTTAGTGGACAGCCCCCACCTTCCAGAGGGTGAATCTGTTTTCAAAATAGCCACCGAAGGAATCGTGGATTAACTTACGAAAAAGGAGTATATCAACTCCAATTTCCTTATTTTTTAATTTCACCACCCCATATATATTTCACCATTAGAAAAGTGTATTTCCCCACGAAAAGTACTGTATAACTTATTTGGGTTGTGGCATTATTTTATGATAAATTATACTAAAATTGCATTGATTACAATGTGTTTAACGTGGAAAACCTGTAAATAACTGTATTTCTCTCATTTCAATGATTTTTAAGTTAATTTATTCCAATCCTCATTAAACCTTGCAGGTTTCAAGCATTCCAATGTGAACCCCTACAATTTCAATGCATGCAATTTCAATCCATAGAATAATTGTGTATATATTATAATTTCTCAATATTAGATCAGTACATCCATAGAATGTATATATTTTAAACAAGGGTTTTTTTTAAGTAATGAAGATTGATTTGTAATTAAAAAATAATATAAGAATGAATTCAATAATATATTGTAGAATTATTGATTAATGAAACTTTTTATAGAATTTTAAGAGTTATATAACCGATTCATAATGGAATTGATGTTCCCCTATATAAAGCTTGTTTAAAATTTTTTATAGAAAACTTTATTTATAGAATTGATGACACCCTACATCATAAGATTAAGTAACTATCACATGAGAAAAAAATTAGGTGATCTAATTGGCAGATGAAAATAAACAAGAAGCAAGTGAAGAACCAAAAGTAGGAGTCTACGTATGTCACTGTGGTATCAACATAGGTGGTGTAGTTGATGTTGAAGCAGTTGAAGAATACGCAGCAACACTCCCTAATGTAGTGGTATCCAAAGAATACAAGTATTTCTGTTCTGACCCTGGACAGGACATGATCCAACAGGATATTAAAGAAGGTAAAGTTAACCGAGTAGTGGTAGCAGCATGTTCACCCCGACTCCACGAACCCACCTTCCGAAGGTGTATCAGAGAAGCTGGATTGAACCCCTTCCTTTTCGAATTCGCTAACATCCGAGAACACGACTCTTGGGTGCATATGAGCGAACCAGAAGCTGCCACCGAAAAAGCCAAAGACCTGGTAAGAATGGCAGTTGCCAAAGCCAGACTACTCGAACCTCTGGAAGCCGAAAAAGTGTCTGTGGACAATAAAGCCCTGGTAATCGGTGGAGGAGTGGCTGGTATCCAGTCCGCCCTTGACCTGGCCGATATGGGATTCAAAACTTACATGGTAGAAAAACAACCAACCATCGGTGGACGAATGGCACAACTGGACAAAACATTCCCTACCCTTGACTGTTCCATGTGTATTCTAGCCCCAAAAACTGTGGACGTTGGTAAACACGAAAACATCGAACTCATCTCCTTCGCTGAAGTTAAAGAAGTTCATGGTTACATTGGTAACTTCCAAGTAGTAATTGAAAAGAAACCTCGATACGTTATAGAAGACCTTTGTACCGGTTGTGGAAGCTGTTCAGAAGTATGCCCAATCGAAATGCCTAACTACTTTGATGAAGGCATGGGTATGGTCAAAGCAGCATTCATACCATTCCCACAAGCAGTGCCACTGGTGGCAACCATAGACAAAGATTACTGTATTGAATGTAAACTCTGTGACAGTGTATGTGAACGTGGAGCAATCGACCATGACCAGAAACCTGAAACCATTGAAATTGATGTAGGTACCATCATAGTGGCCACCGGTTTCGACCCATACGACCCAAGTGAGAAGAAAGAATGGGCTTATGAAGACGCTCAAAACGTGATCACAGGTCTAGAACTGGAAAGATTAATCAACGCATCTGGACCAACCATGGGTAAAGTATTAAAACCATCCGACGGTGAAAAACCAAAAAGTGTGGCTTTCATCCAGTGTGTGGGTAGCCGTGACGAACAGATCAACAAACCATACTGTTCCCGTGTGTGCTGTATGTACGCCATGAAAAACGCACAACTAATCAAGGATAAAGCACCTGACACTGACGTAGCCATCTATTACATGGATATAAGGGCATTTGGTAAAGGATTCGAAGAGTTCTACAAACGTTCACAGGAAAAATATGGAATCAAATTCATCCGCGGACGACCAGCCAATATCCTGTTAAACCCAGACGAAACCCTTTCCATCCGTGCAGAAGACAGCTTACTGGGAAGAATCACCGAATACGACTATGATATGGTAGTGCTCTCTGTGGGTCTAGAACCACCAGAAGGATCTGAAGTTCTCAGACAAACCCTGGGATTATCCAAATCCGCTGACGGATTCCTGCTGGAAGCTCACCCCAAACTACGACCTGTAGACACTCTCACTGACGGTATCTACCTAGCCGGAGTATCACAAGGTCCTAAAGACATTCCTGACAGTGTAGCCCAAGCTTCTGGTGCTGCAGCCCGAGCATCCATACCCATGATCAAAGGTGAAGTAGAAATTGAACCAATCATTGCTTCTGTGGATACCGATGTCTGCGGTGGATGTGAAGTGTGCATAGAACTATGTCCATTCGGAGCTGTTGAAAGGAAGGATGATAAAGCCCACATTAACGTCGCATTATGTAAAGGATGCGGTACTTGTGTAGCTGCCTGCCCATCTGGAGCTCTTGATCAGCAGCACTTCAGAACTGGCCAGATATTCGCCCAGATCGAAGCCGCTTTAAACGACAGCAAATAAGTTTGTAAGGGTTTCAAAAACCCTTTTCCAACCTTTTTTTTACCAATTATTTGATTTGATTTTGAGTTTCTATTCCTATTTTAATGGATTTAACATTCAGAAAAAATTAATTACATCCTCCTCTACATCATCTTACAGAAGATAAAAAATTTTTTACATTCAAAAGCCAGAAGAAGGTGATTGATTTATGGATTATCCGAAACTGGGAGAAAAACTGAAAAATGTTTTGAAACTGGAAAGAGAACCTGTAGCTATGAAATGGGTTTCCAGAGAACCAAAAAATATTCCTAAAGAAGAGGGAAAATCCAGATTCTGCACCAAACTGGACAATGCTATGAAGGGAGATATCTTTTATTCCACCGCTGATGAAGAAGAATGTATGGGTGGTCTCAGATACACTGGAATGAAAGACCCAAAGGACTTCCCGAAAAACATGCGTAGTGGAGCATTTTTAGTCCCAGGAGGAGTGTATAAAAGCATTCCAGCTGTGCAACGGTCTTGGAAAGGAAACATGGCCATCGAACCAAACATATTTAATGCCATGATATTTTCACCACTCATAAAAGCCGAATTTGAACCAGATGTGATATTTCTCGTTACCAATGCCAGACAGGGGATGGAAATCCTCCATGCCAATGCCTATGACTCTGGTTCCCATGGGTTAGGAGCTGATTCTGGCCCTATATGCAGTTCCATGGCTGCCATACCATACCTCACTGGGAAAATTACCTATGGTTTCGGAGATATTGGCTCCAGGAACAACATGACCCTAAAAGATGAAGAAATCTTAGTTAGTATACCCGCAAGTGATCTGGAAAGGATCGTCAGCAACCTGGAGGAAATGAAAACTAAAACTTTCTTCAGGCGTAACCAATCTAAAACAGCTTAAACTTAAAAATTTCCCTTAATGCTTCTTTTCATATATTAATGACTAAGGGTTGAAATCTTTTTATATATTCACTGATTGATGGAGTGTAATCCTCTTATAATATTAATGACTGATGGATAGGAATAGTATTTATATATTCAATTTTATATTTCCCTATATCAAACCAGTTACCTTTTCACATATTGCACCATAGTCTGGAGGAAAATAATGTCCGATAATGAAAAATACGCTCAAGAAATAAAGGATATCACTAAAAAACATCATGAATGGATGAAAAATAGTATCAACCTTATTGCAAGTGAGAACATCACCAGCAGTAGTGTAAGGGAAGCACTCGCCACTGACCTTTCTCACCGTTACGCTGAAGGAATCGCAGGTCACCGGTTGTATGAAGGATGTCAGTACATCGATGAAATTGAAAACATCACCGTGGACCTCTCCAAAAAGATATTCAAAGCAGAACACGCTAATGTACAGCCCACTTCAGGAGTAGTAGCCAATCTTGCATCTTTTTTTGCTTTAACCCAACCCGGCGATAATATTATGGCTCTGGAAGTTCCTGTAGGTGGCCATATCAGCCATGCCAATGTTAGTGCAGCAGGAGTCAGAGGCCTTAAAGTATCCCCTCATCCTTTCGATACAGATAAGATGAACATCGACTCAGATGCCATGAAAAAGGACATTTTAGAGAAAAAACCGAAAATAGTCCTCTTGGGCGGTAGTTTATTCTTATTCCCCCATCCAGTGGAAGAGGCCAAGGAAGCAGCTGATGAAGTGGGAGCGAAAGTCATGTACGATGGGGCGCATGTTCTGGGGCTTATTGCCGGAGGTCAGTTTCAGGACCCTCTGCAGGAAGGCGCTGACCTGATAGCTGGAAGCACCCATAAAACATTCCCAGGACCACAGGGAGGTATAATCCTCTGTAAAGACGATTTAAAGGGCGAAATTGATGATGCTGTTTTCCCTGGTGTGGTGAGCAACCATCACCTGCACCACATGGCTGCTCTGGGAATAGCCACCGCTGAAATGCTGGAATTCGGTGCAGATTACGCTAAAAGTACCATCAAAAATGCCAAAGCCCTGGCACAAAGTTTCCATGAACTGGGTTTCAATGTTCTATGTGAAGATCAGGGCTTTACCCAATCCCATCAAGTGGTCATGGATGTTTCCGATATTGGAAAAGCTTCAACAATGTCCAAAGACCTTGAAACAAACAATATAATCCTCAATAAGAACCTATTACCATGGGATGATGTTAACCGCTCCGATGACCCCTCTGGCATAAGGGTGGGAACTCAAGAATTAACCCGCAGAGGTTTAAAAGAATCCCACATGAGTGAAGTTGCTGAATTCATTAAACAGGTAATTATTGATGGTAAAACTGTGAAATCCGAAGTATCTGAATTCATAAGTTCTTATGACACAGTACATTACGCTTTCAGCAATGATAAGGCTTATGAATACATTGAATTTTAATTAAATGATAATATGAAAATTGCTTGGGCTTTTACAGGAGCAGGGCACATGCTCCTGGAGAGTGTGGAAGTTCTGGAAGAAATTGCAGCAAAAAATGAAAACCAGGTTACTGTGCTACTTTCTGGTGCAGGTGAAGAAGTTCTAAAGATGTATGGCCTTTTTGACCGGGTTAAATCAGCCACTGGCGGATATTACCAGGAATTAGTTCTGGAAAAGGATCAAATGTGGAGTTATCCTATATCTGGCCGTTTCTCCCTGGGAAGATATGATTTATTAATTGTTTCTCCCACAACCTCCAACACCATTGCCAAGCTGGTGCACGGTATCGCTGACAGCCTGGTGACCAATGCTGTGGCTCAGGCAGGCAAAGGACAGGTCAGGATTCTGTTGGTCCCAGTGGATCTTGAATCCGGAGACCTGGAAACAGTTCTCCCATCCAAACTGGAGCTGGATCTGTGTCAAAACTGTGATACTTGTGAGGCTGCTGCTGCCTGTCCCCCCGATGCCATAACCCCTGGTGTGGAGATCAACCTCCTTAAATGCCAGGGTTGTGCTGCTTGTCAGGTTGCATGCCCCTACGGAGCTGTCAGTGGAGGAAGCATAATCACCATCCACATGAGAGAGATCGACATAGAAAACAGCCAAAAACTCCAACAACTTGAAGGAATAGAAGTCTTAAAGCATCCTTCCCAAATTTTAAATAAATTATAAAATATTAAATAACTGTTTACTTTATTTTAATTCTTCAATTCTAATTTTAATTTAACTTAACTTAACTTCATTTTTTTTGAACCTATTTATCATCAATATTATATTGAAAAAATTTGAAAAATAAATTAGGAACAAAGAACATAACAATATAATTAGTTTTTGTGTGTTATTTTAAAAACAGGTTAGTGGGGTTAAAAAATGGCCGAAAACCATAAAAGAATAGATTTTCTGTTGGAAGAACTGAATAGTGATGATTGGAAGGTTCGTGAGGATGCTGCTGAACTTTTAGCTGAGGTTGGGGATCCCGATGCAGTTGAACCTTTAATCGAAATCTTAAATGATGAGGATTGGCATGTTAGAGAGGCTGCTGCGCTTTCTTTGGGACTTTTTGAAGATGAAAGAACTGTGGAACCTTTGATCAAACTTATGGATGATGAAAAACCCAATGTGAGGTACGGTGCTGCTTTAAGTCTTTCCATTGTAGGTGACCAGCGGGCAGTTGGTGTGCTGAAGAAGGCTACTGAAGATGACAACTCAGTGGTGCGCAAGGTTGCAGAAGTAGCACTTAAAGAAATTGAAACCCGTAACTGAATAAGATTTATACTAGAGGGGGATTAGTATGGAAGCTGAAGATAAAGTAAAAAATGATGTAATGGAAGTTTTAGATAACTACGCCCAGGCATACAGAGACAAAAATCTTCAAGGAATTTTAAAACTTTTCATAGATGATGATGACCTGGTAATTATTGGAACTGGTTATGATGAATGGATTACTGGCAAAACTGAGCTTAAATCTGGATTCAGTAGAGACATGGAGCAAGCCGACAGTATTAACGTGAAATTCAGAGATATGACCATTTCTGCTGCCGGGAATGTATCATGGCTTTCCGGCCACATGAATATGGATGCCATGGTGAATGGCCAGGAAATCTTCTTACCTGGTCGTTTAAGTGCTGTCCTTGAGAAAAGAAATGATAAATGGCTTTTTGCACATCTACATTATTCTTTACCTGCTGCTGAGCAAGAAAAGGGCGAAGCCTGGCCCGAAGTATGAAAAAATTGGAGAATTAGATTTTAAACCGGACTTTAATAAATTAGCCCTGAAAAGTTTTAATGGTTAAATTTTCCGATTTAATCATTTTCCAGTAAGTCAAGGAGGTATGCAGTCATTTCTATCTCTTCTCTGGCTTGATAATCTCCCAACCGGTTTTTGGAATCATCAGCCCCAAAGGGATAGTACTCCTCTTCAAAATAAACATTCAAATAAATTTCATTCCCCCGAACCATAATTGGGTCCTCTAAAACATGAGTGAGTTTAGCAAAATCTTCATCTGTAAGGCCAGTTACGTGGTAAGTCACATAATAACGTTTTAAACTATCTGAAAATCCATAATCAGTTATTTTAACCTGCAATCGCAAATTTTATTCCCCCTGCCTATTCAATGACCATGTCAAACCATCCAATTATTCTACATCCTTACTATTTTTCTATGCAGTTTCACAGGTAAAATCCAGTTCATCCCCAATATCCGTCTGGGATTCTGCTAATTTGCCTTTTTCCAGTTCAATTACGTATCTGGCTGGTGCCACTGGTGTGTAAATAGTCCAAGGGTCCAGAGTGACCGTGTCCACTATTTTTTTGTCTGAATCAGCAAAAATAACATCTAAGGGTATGCGCATGAAGAACATGTGTATTCCTGAAGCTCTTTGGCTTCTATCAGAAGGTAATTTTAAAATAAGTCCCCTTTCAAGGTTTTTTACCAGCATCAATCCCTTGAAACGGGAGAAAAAACTATCGGCCACATCGGCATTTCCCAGGTTGCTTCCCTTAGTTTTATTTACTATAAACACATAACTCATACAGATAGTTTTAACCTACTCATTATAATAGGTTTTTTATAACTTTGAGGGATTTTATATGAGAAATATAATTGTGAAAAAGCTTATCCAGAAGCCCATTGAGGAGCAAGAGATAGAAATTGTGGAAAGGAAAGGTATAGGGCACCCTGACAGTATCAGTGATGGAATAGCAGAATCAGTCAGTCGTGGGCTATGCAATGCTTACCTTGATAATTTTGGAGGAGTACTTCACCATAACACTGATGAAGTACAGATAACAGCTGGAGAATCTAACCCTGTATTCGGAGGAGGAGAAATCATCAAACCAATGGATATCCTCCTAACCGGAAGAGGAGTCCCAGAATATGAAGGCAAAAAGATCGGTATTGATAGAATAGCCATTAGTGCAGCCAAAGAATACCTTAAAGAAGCTCTTATCAATCTGGACATAGAGACTTGCACCGTGGTGGAGTGCAAAATCGGGCATGGTTCCGGAGACCTGGTGGATGTTTTCGGAAGAGAAGGAATGCCAAAATCCAATGATACATCCTTCGGAGTTGGTTTCGCACCATTTTCTGAAACTGAAAGGACAGTAATGGCCATTGAAGAACTTTTAAACTCCAAATCATTTAAAAAGAAATATCCACAAGTGGGTGAAGACATAAAGGTCATGGGACTCAGAGACCATGATAAAATCACCTTGACTGTGGCTGTGGCCATGATATCCAAATATGTGGATGGTTGCGAAATTTACATGGAAACAAAAGAAGCATTAAAAGAAATCGTTACCAAATTAGCCCTGGAACACACTTCCCGAGATGTTGAAGCTTTCATCAACACTGCTGATGATCCCACCTGCAATACCGAAGAAGGTTACTACCTCACAGTAACGGGTACTTCGGCAGAAATGGGAGATGACGGGTCTGTTGGACGTGGAAACCGAGCAAACGGGCTTATAACCCCTAACCGACCCATGTCCATGGAAGCAACCTCAGGTAAAAATCCCATCAACCATGTGGGCAAAATTTACAACCTCCTATCAACCCAAATTGCTAACGATATTGTAAAAGAAGTTGAAGGAGTTAACCAGGCACATCTAATGATTTTAAGTCAGATTGGAGCACCAATTGATCAGCCAAAAGCTGCAAGTGCCCAGCTCATTTTGGATAAAGGTTACGAGATGGAAAAAGTAAGAAGCGAAGTTCAGGGAGTTATGGACACCTGGTTGGCTGACATCAACAAAATAACTGAAATGTTAATACAGGGTAAGCTTAGAACCTTCTAAACCCCCTTATTTTCGTTTTGTTTTTCTTAAATATTTTTTAATTGTTATTTTGTTATTCTATTGGCCTTTTCTAATCTTTTTTTATGAGTTTTATCACCAAGAGTTATCCTTCCCTGGGTTATACCAATGATATAAAAGGATATAAAAGGCTGCAAACAAAGTTTGTTATGAGTAGATCATCAAGTTAATAATCAGATTACCAGAGGAGAATGGAGATGGCAATAAAGGAAGCCCCACGATCATACCAGTCACGGGTTATGGAAGAAAAAATACAGAAATTCTGGGATGAAAACCAGATATACCAGCACACCAAAGATTTGAGGAAGGACCAGCCTAAATTCTCATTTCTTGACGGACCACCATACTGCAGTGGCCGCATACACCTGGGAACAGCCTGGAACAAAACTATAAAAGACTCATTTCTGCGATTCAAGTCAATGTCAGGATTCAACGTCCGCAGACAGGCAGGATGGGATACCCATGGATTACCCATTGAACATAAGGTGGAAGGAATCCTGGGTTTAAAGAGTAAGAAGGAAATTGAAACCAGAATTGGTATCGAAAATTTTGTGAACAAGTGTAAAGAGTTCGCTGTGGAAAACCAGGCCATTATGACCAAACAATTTGAAATGTTAGGAGTGTGGATGGACTGGGATAACCCCTACGTAACCTTTGATACCAAGTACATGGAAAGTTGCTGGTGGACTCTGAAAAAAGCACATCAAAAGAAACTCCTGGTAAACGACCAGCGAGTCATCAGCTGGTGCCCTCGTTGTGAAACAGCCCTGGCCCTGGCTGAAATCGATTATGAGAACAAGGAAGATCCATCCATCTACGTTAAGTTTCCCCTGAAAGGAAAGGAAAATGAATTCGTTCTGGTGTGGACCACCACCCCCTGGACTCTGCCTGCCAACATGGCAGTATGTGTACATCCTGATTATGATTACGCTTACGTGAAGGTTGAAAATGATGAAACTGGCATGCCGGAGGTTTACCTCATGGCAGAAGCTTTGGTGGAGGCAACATTCCCCGAAACAAATTATGAAATCATTAAAGTGGTTAAGGGAAGTGATCTGGAAGGAACTGAATATAAACACCCCCTACCTGAAGAAGTACCATTCCATAAGGATTTCCAACACTGCATATTCACTGGCGACCATGTCACCCTCACTGAAGGAACTGGTTGTGTGCACACTGCACCAGGACATGGTCCAGATGACTTTGAAATAGGCAAAGAACATGGTTTACCCATATTCTGCCCGGTGGATGAAGCAGGACTATTCACAGATGAAGCTGGTAAATATGAGGGCCAATTCGTTAAAGATGCTGATCCATTTATAATTGCTGATCTGGACACCCATCATCTTTTATTCAAGGAAGGGATCATTGCCCACCGTTACGGGTTCTGCTGGAGATGTAAAACTCCCATCATATACCTGGCCACCAAACAATGGTTTTTGAAAATTACTGAAGTTAAGGATAAGATGCTCAGTGAACTGGATAAGGTGGAATGGGTACCATCCTGGGCTGGTGAAAGCAGATTCAGGAACTGGATCGAGAATGCCCGGGATTGGACCATTTCCAGGCAACGTTACTGGGGCATACCCATACCAATCTGGCTCTGTGAAGACTGTGGAAAAATGGAAGTTGTGGGATCCATCAGTGAACTAAAGGAAAAAATCGTGGAAGGAGAATTAGAAGGTGATTTCATCCACCGACCACACGTGGATGAGATCAAACTGGGCTGCTCCTGTGGTGGGAAAATGCAACGAACACCCGATGTACTGGATGTGTGGATCGACTCCGGAGTAGCAGGATGGGCAGCCCTACATTATCCACAGGAAAAAGAGATGTTCAAGGAATGGTATCCCTACCAATTCATCACCGAAGGACACGACCAGACCCGAGGATGGTTTTACTCCCAGATGGGCTGCGGAGTCATAGCACTGGACAGCGTCCCCTACCAAAAAGTTTTAATGCATGGTTTCACCCTAGATGAAGAGGGTAAGAAGATGAGCAAATCCCTGGGTAATGTGGTGGAACCTGATGAGGTCATAGAAAAGTACGGTGCAGATGTTCTACGTTTCTACCTCCTATGGGGTAACAAACCATGGGATGATCTGAAATTCAACTGGGAAGAAGTAGGAACTGTTAACAAAATGTTCAACATCCTCTGGAACGTTTATGTATTCAGCACCACTTACATGGCCCTGGATGACTTCAACCCTACCATGTATTCTCCAGATGATCTCAAATTCAGGGATGAAGATAGCTGGATCACCTCCCGTGTGCAATCTGTGGCTTTAGAGGTTACAGATGCTCTGGATTCCCTGCACCTGCATAAGGCCACCCGCAGTTTAAACCATTTCATACTGGAAGATTTGAGTCGCTGGTACGTGCGCCTCATCAGAGGACGGACCTGGGTGGAAAAAGACGACCCTGACAAACTGGGAGCCTACTACACACTATACCATGTGTTGAAGAATATGATAACCATCCTGGCACCTATCTCTCCCCATATCACTGAGGAAATATACCAAAACCTGGTTCGTGGTGTGGAAGATGATGCACCTGAAAGTGTGCACATGCTGGACTGGCCTCTGGACACAGAACCCATTGATGGAGACCTGGAGAAGAACATGGACATTGTACGGGAGATAATAGACGCATGCGCCCATGCCCGGGATGTTGCCCGTTACAAACTCCGCTGGCCAGTCAGGGAGATAGTTATTGTTACTGAGGATAAAGAAGTGGTGGATGCCACCCAGGCCCTATCCAAGGTCCTCACTGAACAGGCCAACACCAAAACTGTACGCACATCAGAAGAATTTCAGGATCTTAAAGTCCTGGCCCAGCCCAACATGAAGACCCTGGGCCCTAAACTACGGGGAGATGTTCCACTGGTGGCTAACCAATTGAAAAAAGCTGATGGTGCCGAGATAGTTGCTGCCCTTGAATCAGATGGTGAGTACCTGGTGGAACTGGAGGATAAGACCATTACCCTGGAAGATGGTGATGTGGTGTTTGAAACCGAACTTCCGGATAACGTGGTTAGTGCAGAATTCTCCAAGGGAAGTGTTTTTGTGGACACCCAACTCACCCCTGAGATACTATCTGAGGCAATGTCCCGTGAACTTATAAGGAGGATACAGGACATGCGAAAAGACCTGGATCTGGATGTAGAGGCCAATATTAAGGTTTATGTGGACTGCAGTTTGGAGTTCAGAGAACTGGTGGAACCCCACCTTGACTTAATCTCCCACGAAGTTAGGGCCTCCACCCTTGAATTCGGAGCTGATGAGGGAGATTACAATAAAAAATGGAATATTGAAGAGTTTGAATTATCCATATCTTTAAACAAGTAACTCCAATTATAGGAGGGCAAATAAGATGACTTTAACCAATGATGAAACAGAATACATCAAACAAGAATTGGGACGGGATCCTAACCCCCTGGAAGAAGGTATGCTGGACATAATGTTCTCTGAACACTGTTCTTATAAGAGCAGCCGCCCTATTCTTAAATTATTCCCCACCGAGGGAGAAAAAGTTATAATGGGACCCGGAGATGATGCTGGTATTGTGGAACTCACTGATGATCTGGCCCTGGTTATGGGTATGGAAAGCCACAATCACCCCTCTGCTGTGGAACCCTATGGAGGGGCAGGTACCGGTATTGGTGGAATAATCAGAGACATCATATCCATGGGGGCTTTTCCAGTAGCTCTTCTTGATTCGCTGCGTTTTGGACCCATGGAGGATCAGCGTTCACGTTACATATTTGAATACGTGGTTAAAGGAATCTCAGATTATGGTAACCGGGTGGGAATACCTACTGTGGGTGGTGAAGTGGAATTTGAGGATAACTTCAAATTCAACCCCCTGGTAAATGTGGTGTGTGCTGGTATTGTGCGTAAAGATGAGATTGTGCGTGGTATCGCCCCCAATGTGGGAGATGTCTTTGTTTTGATGGGTGGTCGTACTGGAAGGGATGGTATACACGGAGTTACCTTCGCCTCAGAAGAATTAACCTCTGCCTCGGAACTGGAAAGTCGACCTGCAGTTCAAGTGGGTGATCCCTTCACGAAAAAACAGGTTATGGAAGCCACCATGGAGGCCCTGGAGAAGGTTAACGTACAGGGATTGAAGGATCTGGGTGGTGGAGGCCTCACCTGCTGTATTTCAGAAATGGCTGATAAAAGTGGTAACGGTGCCCTGATGGAGTTGACCAAAGTACCCTTAAGGGAGGAAGGAATGACTCCCTACGAAATTATGTTATCTGAGTCACAGGAAAGAATGGTGTTTGTGGTTCACCGTCAAGATGTGGATGGCTTACTTGAAATATTTGATAAGTATGAGTTGCCCTATGCAGTGATTGGTCAGGTCACCAACAACCAGAATATGGTGGTCACCCAAGAAGGAGAAGTAATAGCCAATATACCCACCGAATTACTGGCCGATCCACCTATTGTGAAACGTGAAGCAAAAAAACCGGAGAAAAATGAGAAATACCTTGAAATAGAGGATGGACCAGTCCCTGAAGCCCTTTTGGAATTACTTTCCAGCCAGAATATCGCCAGTAAAAAATGGGTTTACCGGCAGTACGATCATGAAGTCCAGATCCGTACCGTGGTTAAACCTGGAGATGATGCTGCTGTGTTGCGAGTGGATGATAAGAAAGCCTTCACCCTCACCAGTGACTGTAACAGCATACACTGCTACCTGGATCCATATCAAGGAGGTGCTGGTGCAGTGGCGGAGGCCATACGTAACGTGGTGGCCATGGGATCAGAGCCATTATGTATGGTGGATTGTCTTAACTTCGGAAACCCAGAAAAACCAGAGGTATTCTGGCAGTTTAAAGAGTGCGTGCAGGGAATGTCAGATCTGGCCAACAGGTTCCAGTTACCAGTTACCAGTGGAAATGTGAGTTTCTACAATGAAACCGAGGGAGTGACTGTAAATCCGTCACCAGTGGTGAGTGTGGCTGGAATCATGGGACTGGAGGATATACGTACCATGGACTTCAAAAACAACGGTGATAAAATCATCCTCATTGGAACCACCCTGCCAGAAATGGATGGATCCGAATATTATAAAACCATCCACGGAGTGGTGCAGGGAGAACCACCCCATGTTGACGTAGAAAAGGAATTCGCTTCTGCCCAGGCAGTTCTGGAACTGGTTCAAAATGATGATGAGGGACAGGTTACGGCAGTTCATGATCTATCCGCAGGAGGACTGGGTGTTGCCCTGGCAGAGATGGCCATTAAAGGAGATCTTGGTGCCGGTGTGGATCTTTCCCTTGTTCCTGGAGTTGAAGGCCTTTCTACTCCTGAAATATTGTTTTCTGAATCACACGCCCGCTACCTAGTCACTGTTACCAAAGAAGCCTCGGATGACATTTTAAATACTTTGAAAGAGATGAACGTTCCCTGCGCAGTTATAGGTATAGTTGGTGGGGATTCTGTTAAAATAACAGGCCCTGAAGATGAGATCGAAGTTAATGTGTCAGAGCTTGACCAGGCTTATCATGGGGTTATAGAAAAATTCATGGCCTGATTATATGGAAAAAGAACTTTGGAGACAACTGATACACGCATCAGGTGTCTTCATCGTTATTTTAAGCTACTTCCTAACCCCACAAATTCTGATACTGCTGTGCGTAGCCATCCTGGTCTTTGTGGAGGTAGTGTTCCGCCTGGATCACCACTACCATGTGCCCCTTTTTTCTGCTATTTTTAGGGTTACCAAACGCCAAAATGATGAAAAAGGATTTATCTACTTTTTTATTGGTATTATTCTCACTCTTTATTTTTTCCAGTTCAATATAGCAATTGCCAATGCTGCCATCCTTATCCTGCTCTTTGGAGACTCAGCATCCACCATAATCGGTAAAAGGTTCGGTAAAACTAAATTACCTTTCCAGCCCCATAAAACCCTGGAGGGAAGTCTGGCCTTCTTGATAGTTGGATTCCTGGTTTCCCTCACCCAAATACATATTATTCCTGCCTTTGTAGGTGCGTTGGCTGGAATGGTGACTGAGGCTTATAGTCCTGTTGATGATAACGTGCCTATACCTCTGGTGTCTGCTCTGCTGATTAGTCTAGTAGTTTATAGCATTATATGAATCTTTTTCGTGAAAAAAAATATACCGTTTTTATAATCTGATGGCTCTTTCATGTTTGAAGGATCTGACTGTTCCTATGAATATTAAAAAAGAGACTACCAGGGTAGGTAGTAAATAAAGCATGATTTCTGGTTTAATTGTGGGTGATGATGCTAGTTTTACCATTAAAACTGTGGGTATGAAGTTGAAAACTCCCTGAAAGATGTCTGATTTGATGAATAGTGGTATGAAGAGAATGAAAGTGGCAAATACCAGTACCAGGGTTATGGCAGAGTTGGCTTCTTTGGTGCTGTCCACCAGCATGGATATGAATATGCCCACCCCTATGAATCCCAATCCAATGAAGAATAACACTAAAAACAGAAGGACCGGGTTGTATATGGGCACCCGTAAAATATCTAAAAATCCCATCCACAGCAGGCTTTGTATGAGGGAAAACAATAATATGGGTAATGTTTTGCCAATTATAATCATGTAACTGGACATGGGAGTCATTAATAAGACTTCAAAGGTTTTCCTCTCTTTTTCACCCACCACACTGTCGGTTACAATGTTACTGGCCAGGAAGAATGGTAGAAGGAGGATGAATGGGATTATGAAACCGTAAATTAATTCCACGAAGTATGAACTGTCTAATAATATCTTGGCTTCGTTGTCCTGGTTAATTTTGATTATTTGGAGGTTCACGGGGTTTTGAATGATATTTACCTGGCTTTGGTTTAAACCTGCGTTTTTCAGTCTTTTTTCTATGTTGAACTTTTCAACGGCATTGTTGATCTTGGTAGATGCCACTGGATAGAAAGCGTTGGAATAGTCCATTTGGGCCACAACTTCTCCTGATGGAGAAACATCAACAACTGCCACCAATTTATTCCCTAATAACTTTTGTGCTTCTTCTGTAGTTTTGTAATAGTTCAGGGTCAGTTTTTCATCCTCGAAGTACTGTGCCAGTGTGGATCCTTTCAGATCCTCTGGTAAACCTACATTCAGGGCGGATGTTATCCCAACCTGGTCCATGAGGGCCGGGTCACTGGCCACTGCAGCCACTGCTACCAATCCCACGGCACCCATTATTATGAAGATCTGGACAAATACAACCAATATGTAAATCTTGTTTTGTAGGATGTCCCTGGCCTCTTTCATGGATAATGCCATTATTTTCAATATTGTGGTGGAGATCTTCATGGTATTAATTTTTTTGCGAGTTTTCAAAACCCCATTTTTTTTTATTTGGTCATTTCTATTTTTTTATTCGTATATCTTCCCATCTCTCATTTGGACGGTTTTTTGGGCGTATTCTGCTGCCATAGGGTCGTGGGTGACGATGATGATGGTCATGCCCTCCTGGTTAAGGTCGCCCAACAGTTCCATGATCATCTTACTGTTGGTGGTGTCCAGTTCACCAGTGGGTTCATCTGCCAGTATTAACAGGGGATCATTGGCCAAGGAACGGGCTATAGCCACTCTCTGTTCTTCTCCACCAGATAACTGGGTGGGTAACCGGTTGTATTTCCCTTTCAGTCCAACACGATCCAGTATTTCCCGGGCTTTTTCCTTATCCGGTTTCATCATAGGTAACATCACATTTTCCAATGCAGTTAACTGGCTTAAAAGGTTAAAACGCTGGAAAACAAATCCGATCTGGGTTCTTCTCAGATGAGCCTGTTTCTTCCCGGATAGGTTACTTACATTTTCACCCCCAATGAATACATCTCCTTCGGTTGGTAAATCCAGTATACCTGCCAGATGAAGTAGAGTAGACTTGCCTGAACCTGATGGTCCCATGACTGCTAGAAAACCACCTTTTTCTACCTTGAAATTGACTCCCTGCAGAGCGTTGATCTTCTCAGCACCCATTTTGTAAGTTTTCCATACTTCTTTAATGTTAAGTATATCAGTCATAGCGCAACGCCTCCACTACATTGAGCCTGGATGCCCTCCAGGCAGGGTATAAACCAGCTAAAACACTTAAAACTGTGGCACCACCCACTACAGCCAATATTAACCAGGCCGGAAGCATGTAGGTTAGGGACATGTCTTCCATTCCCAGTTGTGGGCCGAATAGAATTATTCCTAGTTGTAGTAGTATGGCTGCCAGTATTAATCCAATAAGTGCACCAATAAAACCTAACAGTCCGGCTTCCATGAGTATGCTGCCCAGTACTTCCCGGTTGGTGAATCCTATGGCCTTTAAAACACCTATTTCCCGGGTTCTCTCGGTTACATTCACCAGCATTATGTTCACAATACTTATGACTCCCACGATGAGGCCTATGCTGGCAATGGCTCCGATGAATAGCATTATACCATTCATCAGGTCATCGATCTGTTGGGTGAAGTCAGATTGAGTCATGGCCATGGTATCTGGAATCTGGTTTTCCACGTCATTTTTCGCGGTTTCAGGGTCTCCCCTGGCACTGGCTGTGATGCTGGACACTTTGTTATCGTTTAATGGTAGAGCTTTGTCTATGTCCAGATATACTATGCCCATACCCATACCAGTGCTCTGTTGGGTTATACCAGTTACTGTGAAGTCCTGGTCTTTAATGGTGATGTTGCTGCCAATTTTGTAACCAAAGGTGTCAACTAAGAATTGGTTAATAACTACACCATGGGTACCGTTTATTTTCACCTGGTCCCAGTCAGACATCCCCACCACATATATGGGTGTTTTATCCATATCAGTGGTGAACTGAACTTCTTCTTTAAAATCGTAAAGTTGGGACATGTTTTTAATTTTAGAGACAGTTTCCTGATCCAGATAAGAATCTCCACTACCCATGTATCCTCCTCCGGAACTGTTGTATATTGAAACATCTCCCATCATGGTTTCGGTTTGTTCCTTAATGTAGGATTGCATTCCAGTACCGGCACCTATGAGTAGTACCAGGGTGCCCACTCCAATTATTATGCCCAGCATGGTCAGGGCACTTCTGAGCTTTCTCCGCTTAAGATTTTTAAATGAAAGTCTGTAAATACTCATTTTATCTCCTGCGTTATTTTATAAGAGTTCATAATAGATACAAATTTATATTATAGGAAAACTTCTAATTCAAATACTTCTTCAATATATTCTCTCTTCAAAGCGTTTTTTATTCTGTAAGCTAATACAAGGGAAGGATTATACCTTCCCTGTTCCAAAGCTATGATTGTCTGCCTGGTGACATCTACAGCTTCTGCCAACTCTTCCTGAGTCATTTTAAGCTCTTTTCTGTACTTTTTAATTTTTGTTTTCATGGTTTCAACAGATAATCATTTATTCTATCAACTCTCCTTCTCCAGTTTGTATCGTGTGCTAAAATTTATTATGGCTCCAACAAATGCCGTGACCATGATCAGTGCTCCCCAATTATTTTCAATTTCATTAAAACTGGATAAAATTATGGAAACTATGATCATGGTTATTATCACTCCCCAAGCAGTATTTCTCATGGCAATGGAATAGTGTGATTTTCCTCGTTCATCCATTGCTAGCAAAGAGGCATACTGCATGTCAAAAAATAAGAATAAAAACAATCCTGTGATGGTTATGGAAATTATGATATTTTGAGGTAACATCACTCCTATAAAAATCAAAGAAGCCGTAGCTATTAAATAAACAGTTCCCTGCCATGTCATTTCAAAACTGAAAAAACCTTTTTTCTTTTTGAACCATTCTGGTTTTGCTATTACCATTTTAACACTTTCCATTCTTATATTCTTGTTTAATTCTCCCGTTCCAATTTATAATTGGTTACTGATTTAGATATAATCCCTGCAGCCAATGCAAGGATGATAAATGGATTTGCATAAAGTTTTTGTTGCAGTGCATTGTAGGTTAGTTCAACAAATAACCCAATTACCAGGACGAACATCATAGCCCACGCAGCATTTCTTTCGGCTATGGCTTCATGGATACGTTCTCTTTCATCTTTTTTCAGTTTCCACATCACATCTACCATGTCTATTATTAAAAAAGCCACCCATATGCCGCTAATGATTAATCTATTCTCTGTAGATAAATTAGGAATTAATTGCAGTATAACTAATAGTAAAAGCATTCCTGCAAGGTAAACTGCACCTTGCCATGTTTTTATGCTAACTCCCCACCCTGTATATTTTCTTCTTCCAAACCATTCTGGTTTTGCAATTATCATAAATCCACCCCTGTAAGAAATATATTACATTTAATGTAAAAAATATATTACATAGTATTTAAATTTTTCCAGCTTAGTAAAAAATTCAAGAAAAAATTACTTGTTAACTATGAAAAATTATTTAAATTATTTAAATTGCTTTTTAACCCCACTAATCTGAAGTAAAAGTGATAAAGGTCCGGGCCGGGGCCCAAACAAGATATCATCCCTTTTGAATAAATAAGCAGCGATCCAAAAGGTTATCACACTCATTATAAGTACAAAGATCACCGGTAGAAGGATTTCTGGCGTGCTAATATTATCTCCTGTAAATAATCGCATTACTGTGGTCATTGGTGAAATATTGGCCGAATAACTTTCTTTGGAAATATATGCCAGTGCAGGAACGATTAAAAACCCCACCACAATGATGTAGGCAAAACTGATTCCTATGCCTGCTTCTTTATAGTTTTTTGCGTAGGCAGCTATGATGGAGGTGAGTCCCACTATGGGTATGGCAGTGAATACCACCATAAGATAAACCAGGATCACGTTGTGTATGGAAAAACCTGCACCAATAAGAACGATTATCCACATGGCCACTTGCAGGGCTGATATGGCCACCACAGCCAGCCCTTTACCCAACAAAATCTCCACAGAGGATATGGGCATTGCTACGAGTATTTCACCGGTTTTGCGCTCCTTTTCCCCAACTACACTGTCAATGATTATGTTACCAAAAAGGAACAGAGGCAGAAATAGAAGTACGGCGAGCATCACCTTTTTAATAAGTTGCATGGGTAGTGATTCGCCAGTTTTTTCCTCTTTAACACCACTGACGTTGCTGTTGTTTTGAGGACTAACTGATTGGAGGTAAGAACTGGTTAAGGCTGTTGAAAGGGTTTGGGTAGTGGTGTTAATCTCATCCCTAATCACACTTCTTTTGGGATCTGAATAGTCCAAATAGAGTGTGGTGTCCACTATTTCTCCTTTTTGTACCTGAATAATTGAATCAGATGAAACATTGTAGAACCCATCGGTTTGACCAGTTTCAAGGCGCTCCAAAGATTGGTTACCATTGGTGGGGTATACTTTAAGTATTTCCGGGTTTATTCTTTTTTCAAATAAGCGCCCCTCATCATCAACATCCAGTGTGGCGAAATCTGTGAGTGAAGGTGTTAATGATATGGCCCCCTCTGATTGTATGCTGGTTTCAAAGGAGTTGAACATTATAATTAACATGAATAGGACTGATAACTGCATGAAGAATATTAAAATGAACTTCTTACTCTTAAGAGTGTTTTTAAACTCCCAGCGAGTAATGGTGAAAAAATTCATGTTCATGTCCATTTTTCCTACTTTATTAAATGAGTTAATATCTTATCCATAATCAAATTAATCGATTCTATACTGATTGGATGAAAACATCGTCCAGTGTGGGTTCTTTGGTGTTGACTGAAAATGCCTGGCTACCGAATATATCAATGATCTTGGAGATGTCTTCCCGGTTGTGCATGGATATTAAAAACTGGTCACCTTCCAGGTTAACACCCCTAACTGACTCGAAAGAGGTGATGCGTTGGGTGTCTATTTTTTCAGGTTCATGTACCCGTACTTCGAGTATTATGTCACCATGTATTTTTTCTTTTAAATATTTGGGAGTTCCTATATCACAGATTCTTCCTTGGTTTAATATTGCCACCCGGTCACAGAGTAAGTCTGCTTCATCCATGTAATGGGTGCAGAGGATAACTGTCTTATCCCCTTTGAGTTTTTTGATGAAGTTGCGTATGGTGCGAGATGTGGCTGGGTCCAGACCCATGGTAGGTTCATCAAATATTATGACCTCTGGATCATGGATGAGTGCCCGGGCAATTCCTATTCTCTGGCGTAATCCCTTGGAAAACGTGTTAATACGATCTTCAGCACGGTTTTCCATCCCAACCAGTTCCAGAAGTTCATTGATCCTGCCATTTAGCTGGTTTTTAGGAACTCCGTAGAGTTCTCCAAAGTATCTTAAAAGATCTCGTGCCTTGAAACGTTCGTAAAGGTTGGGTTCTTCCGGCAAGTATCCTATCATGGATTTGATCTTTATCTGGTCATGATAGATACTGTAACCCCCCACTGTGACCTCTCCAGAGTTGGGTTGTAATATACAACAAATAATCCGGATGGTAGTTGTTTTCCCGGCACCATTAGGGCCTATTATTCCCAGAAGTTCGCCCTTTTCTATCTCCAGATTAAGGTTGTCCAGTGCCTTTATATGTCCAAAGGATTTGGTTAAAGAATCTATTTTTATCATTTCATTGCCTGGGTTCAATTTGCAGCTCTCCCTGCCTGGATTTGAAAAGTTCTTCACTTATGTTTAATCTGAATCCATCTTGTTTATTTAGTTAACCGAAACCTTGTTTAACATTTTCATTTCTTCTAGAATTTTTATTGGTTATTTTTGCAAAATGAAGTAATAACAATATTTAAATACGTTTTTTCTTTAAATAACCATTGAATCCCAAAGTTATGATCAATAATTCTTGGGAAAAATCCAAAGAGTTCTTAAAATGTTTTTATCAGAATTAATCCCGGTTTCAGATGCCAAAAAAATCATATCCCCCTGTCTTAAGGAACCACTGATGGAAGAAGTGGATTTGGAAAGTGCATTTAAGAGAGTCAATGCAAAAAAAGTGTATTCTAATCTTAATTCGCCTCCTTTTAATCGTTCAGCCATGGATGGATATGCAATTCTGGCTGAAGATACCTTTGGCCATTCTGCTACTAATCCCATCCAGTTAAAATTGGTGGATAGTATCAGAGCTGGTGAAAAGTCAAATATTGAACTTAATGAAGGTGAAGCAATTAGAATTGCCACTGGTGCACCACTACCTTCGGGTGCCAATGCTGTGGTGATGGAAGAATACACTGACCTGGATGGAAACCTTTTAAATGTGGAAACAGCAGTTTTTCCTGGTGAAAATGTATCCCCTGCCTGTGAAGATTTCCGAAAAGGCGACCTGGTTCTGGATAATGGCAAACTCTTAAACCCTCCCGAGTTGAGTATTGTTGCTTCTGCAGGTTTCAACCAGGCCACTGTATTTAAAAAACCCAAAATCGGGGTTATAATAACTGGCAGTGAGTTAGTAATGCCCAAAAATGATCTTCAAGGTGCTGAAGTCATAAACTCCAACCATTTCACCTTGAAATCCATGGTAGAAAGTTGTCTGGCTGTTCCTGAAATGTTCCACGCCATCGACGATGCTGACCTGGTGAAAAATATGTTTAACAGACTTTTAAAGAATTATGATGCCCTAATCACCACCGGGGGTACTGCAATCAGTAAGGGTGATGTGGTGGTGGATGTGGCCCATGAAATGGGTGAGGTTCTTATTCATGGTGTGTCCCTAAGGCCAGGTAAACCATTCGCCTTTGCACAAATCCAGGGCAAACCTGTTTTTATGTTGTCTGGTTTTCCAGTGGCAGCCATGGTCCAGTTCGATGTTTTTGTAAGGGATGCTCTTTTGAAAATGCAGGGTCTCCATGTTGAACCATTGAAAATACAGAAAAAAGTATCAAGGAAAATGCCATCAAGCCTGGGAAGAACTGATTATGTTCGCTCTAAAATTGAAGGTGAACTGGTCCATCCCCTGAAGATCAAAGGTTCTGGGATCATAAGAACAATGGTGGAATCAGATTCTTACATCATAATACCCGAGAATCAGGAAGGAATTTTTAAAGGAGAAGATTGTGTGGTTCTCCCCTATCAATCACTAAAAGCTTAAATCATCAAGATTAATAGTTTAATGAAAAGGTGATCTTGTTTGAACGTTTTATGGTACTACGTTATTTTAATTGTCATCATCTATATTTTAGCCGTGTTATTCAGGGATAGATTGAAAGTTGACGTTTATGGACCTATCCTCATGAGAAGAACCAAAAAAATGAGGGGATGGATAGATTCCATAGCCAACCTCTCCCCCCGGTTCTGGCGCTGGAGCATGAACATAGGAATTCCAATTGCAGTCATGGCCATGGCTTTCATGGTGTATACCATCATAATGTCCTTGCAATACATGTTTGAAGCTCCCGCCGCTGCACTCCTATTACCCGGGGTGGATATACCAGGATCACCTGTCTTCATACCTCTTGTTTCAGGCATTATTGCCTTAATATTGCTCATGGTTGTTCATGAGTTCGGACATGGAATCCTGGCCAGAGTGGACGGAGTTAGAATTAAATCTATTGGTGTTATTCTACTTGCAATCCTGCCGGGAGCTTTCGTGGAACTTGAGGAGGAAGATGTTGAAAAGGCAAAAAGATCTGTTAAACTCCGAATATATGCTGCGGGTTCTATTTTTAACATGGCGCTGGCAGTGATTGCGCTGGTTATTGTAATGGTTATATCTTCATTTTTTATACCATATGCCTTCGAATACGAGGGTATTAAAATTACCAGTGTGACCTCTGGTGGCCCTGCAGAAGGTGTGCTTCAAGAGGGGATGATTGTCAGCAGCATTAATGGCTATCCGGTTAATACTAAGGACGAATATACTGATCTGGTATTAAACAAAACAAAACCTGGAGATAAATTGACCTATGTGACTGATCAGGGCACTTATACCATTACATCAACTGGACAGCTTAGTAATGAGTCCATCACCTATCCTGGATTTCGAAGTGAAACATATTTTGTGGTTAAACCAGAAGTTTCCCGTATCTATGGAGACATACTTCCCTGGTTCTTATATAATGTTGCGGATATTGGTCAATGGGTTTATGCATTGAATTTAATGGTGGGATTGTTCAACCTCCTACCTATAAAACCCCTGGATGGAGGAATAATATTCGAAGAACTGCTGGGATATAAACTACCAGAAAAATTCGTAACCAAAATAGTTTCAAGCGTTTCTATCGTCCTGGTTGGAATTGTGGCCTTTATAATCATATACAGCATAGTTCCAGGGATAATACAAATGGTTCCAGGGATAATACAAATGATTTAAACTAATAAATCCCCTATTTTTTTATTTCCAGTACCAACTTATTGTTTCGTAGTTATCTGCTTTTTTTTACAATTAAAACAGATATCAGAACCCCTTTTGTTTGGATCCCGGTTTGTTTTGAAAATTTTACCACAAATCTTACACTGTGTTTTTCGAAGAAGTGTAGGTGGCTTGGTTACCGCTGGTTCCTGGCACTGGCAGGTAACTCCAACCATTACTTTATTTTCTTTTTTGCTCCTTTTTTTGGCCATTATAACCAATCCCAGATAAAATATAATTCAGAATTCTGATGAGTATATGTTGTAAATTAAGAATTGTGGTAAGTATATGTTGCAAATAAATGTTAAGTGTAATTAAAATTACAAAAGAAAGGAGGAAGGGTTTTACCCATCCTCCTTGGGGGCGGTAAAAAAGAAGTTTTTTATCCCAAATATTCACCAAATACATGTTAAACTTTAGACACCTTATTGAGTCGTATTTGGTGTCCGAATCCGTCTTGTTTCTTGGTTATTCTGAATCTGTATCCAGTGGCTTCTTCCATGGCCATGGCCGCGGTGTTGGTATAGGGGCAGGTGGTGATTAACACTCCACGACTTTCCAGCTGACTGCACACCGGGAAAAAACGGCAATTTTTCACTTTAAGGTCGACTTCATCCTCAAAAGTGGAGTATTCTATATCTCCTGCCATGTGGTGTGTGTCCACAAAGTAGCTGCGAACTGATTGTAGGGATGTTTCTTCATCATCAAAATTGAATCCCTTTGATTTAAGCTCTTGGAGAAATGTTCGGCCTATCTGGCGGGTTACAGAATAGGAACCTTTTCCCGCTATGGTCCAAAGGCCCTGAGTAAGCCCCAATACCATTATCAGAAGAGGATCTTTACCTGTAGGGCGGTTGATCTTTTCTCCCATGGGTTGGAAAATCGATTTATCAATACCACATCTTGGACAGACCCAGTCTTCAGGAAGGTCTTCGAAGGTGGTTCGGGGTTCTATCCCTGCTTCAGGATCTCCTTTTTCTGGTTGGTAGATGTAATGGCAGATTTCACACTGATAGTTCACTTTTTGTCTCCTTGCAATGAAAGGTGGTGGGAGAAATTTAGAAGTATCTCTCCAGAATTCCTTTAAGCATTTTTGCGTGGCGGGCTTCATCACGGGAACTTTCATCGAAGAAGTCATGGGCTGGATCATTGTCACATTCTTTGGCCTTTTTGGCTGCGGCTTTTTTCTCGTTGTTGGCCATGGTTTCTCCTTCCAGCATCATTTCCAGGTTTTCCTTGAGGCTGGGTTTAATTATTTGATTCATCTCTGCAAAATGGGATGCATGCTCTGCTTCTTCCCATGCGATGGTTTTTAGAACTTCTGCCACTTCAGGTAGTCCTTCTCTCTGTGCTAATCTGGCCATTGCCAGGTACATTCCTACTTCCTGTGTTTCCCCATTGAAATTGGCCTGTACTGCTTTTTCCAGGTCAGTTCCTTTACAAATTCCCATTTCATGTTCATTTATCAATTCCATTTTTGAATCCTCCACTTCTACATTATGTTTTTCATTTTTAAATCATGCTCATTTTGTTAATTAAAACATTACAGAGTTTTAATCTCTTGAGCCAGTTTCCTACCTGCCTCAAAGCATTTATCCAGTTCGTCTGAGTCTGGAACATAATATACTTCATATTCTTCCTTCACATTGAATCCACATTCTTTGAGATCCTTGGCTAATGTTTCAGGTGCTCCTCCCTGACCGCCCATGGAACCAAAAGTGAATGCCAATCTTTCTCTACCTGTTCTGTTGAATCTTAATCCTCGAAGATAATATATCAGGTCTCCCACACTGGGGTACGGTTCATCATAGATAGTTGGTGCTCCCAGGGCTATGGCTTTACTGTCCAGGATGTCTTTTACGATTTCACTCCTTTCATCTTCGTGGAGGTAGTACATTACCACATCCACTCCTTCGCTCATGACTCCTTCTGCTACGGCGTGTGCCATTTTCTGGGTTGATTGGTGCATGGTATCATATATGATGGTGATTTTATCAGGACACTCCCCAGTAGCCCAGGCACTGTAGGCTCCAATGACCTTCATGGGATCCGTCCATATCTGGCCGTGTGAAGGGGCTATCATCTTTATCTGCTCCAGAAGTCCTAAGTCTGTGACTTCTTGGAATTTCTTTAAAACCAGTTTGGATAATGGAGTTATCAGGTTTGCGTAGAATTTCTTGGTGGCATCCATGAGAATGTTTTCGGGTATTTCATGATCGTAAAGCTGAGGGAAGCACAAGTGCTGTCCAAATGCATCATTGGGGAATAATATGCCTTTTTCCACCAGTAAAGTGAACATGCTGTCGGGCCAGTGCAGGAGGAATGCTTCTAAGAATGCCAGAGTTTTTCCACCCAGATCAAGGGTGTCACCGGTGCCTACTGTGATAAATTCTGTGCCTTTGAGTGAGGGGAAGTGTTTCAGGAGGCCATCAACAGCTATTTCTGTGCAGTATACTGGTGCTTCAGGGAATTTTCTGTGCAATTCGGGTAATATTCCACTGTGGTCTTTTTCCACGTGGTTTTGGATGATAACATCAATGTTCACTGCTTTCCCTTCTTCGCAGAAAGCATCCTCAATTCTTGCCATTAATTCCGAGAAGGTTCCAGGATAAGAGTTGTCTATTAAAGCTACTTTTTCTTCTCCAAAAACCAAGTATGCATTGTAACTGGTTCCTTTTAATGTGTAACCATGGTATTTTCTGATATCCCAGTCAAGTACTCCTACCCAGTATACTCCTTCTTTAATCTTTTTCGACGCTGCTTTCATGTTTTCACCACTTAATTTCTCTAATTTTCATTGTGATGTGCTAATGCCACACCACTGGTTCGTGCATTTCCGAACGTATAGTAATATACGAACCACCATATATAATTTTTACTGTTCGCATCTAAACGAACGTACTTATATATGCGAACATTTTATATAGTAAATGTATAAATCATATATAAATAAAAATAGACCAAAGCCCTAAACTTGGCCGGTTGTATAAAAGGGATTATTATGACCCCAATAAAAGCAAAAAATCGTGTAAAAATATTTTCCACTAAATCAGGCGTGAATATAATTCAAAGCCCTATAAAAGCCCAGATTCTATCCCTACTTAAAGAGGGAGGGATGAGTGGATCCCAAGTAGTGGCATCCACCAAAAGATCCAAATCAACTATCTCAGCACACTTGCAGGATCTGGAGGATGTCGGAATAATAGATTGGGTAATAGATCCTGAAGATCGACGAAAAAAAATTTATTACATCAACTCCCGTTTTTTAGGCGATGTTTCTCCAGAAAACGAAGTTGAAGATGATGTTGACCTGGCCCTTCAAAAACAGATTTTAGAATCAGATGACCCACTTAAATTCTTCAGGTTTATGTTCAGAGCAATAAGAGTATCCCTTATGGATGAAGGAATAAATATCGACCCCATACTGCGTAATGCAGGTTATAAAGTAGGGGAGACTTTTTACGAAAAATTGCAGACTCCTGATATTAATAAATTTATTAGAAATGTTGCAAAATTTTGGGAAGATAATCAGTTAGGCCGGATTGAAGTTAAAAGCACCGATCCCATTATTATTCAGGCTTATGACTGTTTTGAATGTGAAGATCTGCCTCAAATCGGGAAACCTGCCTGTGCATTTGATTCAGGAATATTGGAAGCATTTTTCTCACTATGCTTCCAGGAACAGGTGGAAGTGGAAGAAGTTAAATGTTACGCCCAGGGTGATGATTACTGTCAGTTCATGGTTAAAACAAAAAATTAGATTATATTTCAGTTGAAAAATTATTTATCAGTTAAAAATTTCTCAATAGCCCCTGAAGACTTTGAAACATCCCTAATGCAACCATAATGTCCCCAGATAGAATCATATAAGAATAGTTCCGCGTTGGGGAGACCTTCATATAATGGCATTAAACTGTATTTTTCATCAACAATCTGATCCTGATGAATGCCTATCACCAGTGCTGGAACCTCGATTGTGGATATTTCCTCAGTTAGATCATGATTGAAAATCGCCTTGTTTTTCCATACCAAATCATTAGCATCCCAATCAGCAGAATCGGCTTTCCTCTCACTAACTCCTTTCAGGAATTCTTTCTTAGATTGAAAACATTCTTCATAGTTTTCTGGGGCTAAAGACCACAGGTAACTCAGGTAAGCTACCTTTTCCATGGCTTTTACTGGATTTTCAGTGTAATTTCCCTGGTTATACTCTGCGTCATCTTCAATGATCTGGCTCATGAGGTGGTAAACACCAAACATGCGGTTGGAAAAATGATGGCTGGTGGCATGCAGTATCAGGAAATCCATGAATTCAGGATACTCCAATGCCCAGTTAAGAGCCTGGAACCCACCCATAGACGTGCCCATGACCCCTTTGAGGTGTTTAATCCCTAAACCCCTGGTTAATAATTCATGTTGGGCTATTGCCATGTCTTTAATACTGTATTCTGGAAAATCTGTTCCCATGCCAGGGGCAGATGGGCTGGATGATCCGGGTGTTCCTAAAGCTGTGGTACTTATCACATAGAACTGGTCTGTGTCTATAACCTTTCCCGGACCAATTACTTGGTTGAGGTTTTCCACGGAATTACAATCTCCACTCCAACCATGAAGATATAAAAATGCGTTGGTTATTTTACCCTCACTGTCAAGCGTTTTAGTCCCCTGAACTGCGTATTCCATGGTTAAATCTGGAATACTTTCTCCAGATTCAAATTGGAAATTTTTTAGATTGTGATATTTTCTTTCAAGCAAATATTTCACCCTCAATCATCTTCATCATTTGATCCTTATTTCAAATTCCTTTCGAACAAGTTCCATTGCTTGTTTGTGTTTAGGTCCTCCCACATGGTTAACTACCCTTGATATCTCTTTCAGCCTATCAGCGTATTCCTGCTTTTTTTCTGCAGGTACCCGTTGCACTCTGCTCAGGTTCACCAGGGCTTCAAGCACCCCACATATTGCCCGGCTGAGTGGTTCGTATTCTTTCCGGTTACGCTTTATATCCTGAACCTGGGAGTGAAACATGATGGTGATATTCTCACCCATGGCATCTTCCTTCTCCACCTTCTTTTCATGGTGTACTTCACAAAAAAAAGATGTGTATGCATTTTTTAAGGAAAATCCATGTTTTTCTTCAGTAAATTCTGTGGCTGAAGGGTTATCTATGAGAGACTGGGTGAAAAGAAGTGGATCTCTGGATAGATTTACATGGAACTTTTTTTCCCGTTTTACATTGGCTATGGTGTGGGATCCTTCGTGGAGTCGGAGCACTACCTGATCCGGTCCTTTGCAGATAACACCCATAGGGGCGGCATTGGGAGTTCCATCTTCATTTCGTGTAGTTACAATGGCCTCATAATGAAGGCCTTTTTCCATGTTTAAGGAATATAGATCAACAGTCATTTATCTCACGATTAATAATTTTTTAGATTGATACAACGTTATCCATTCTGGAAATAAAAGAATATAATGTATTTATTTTTTAAACCCTATTACAAGAATCACCGGAGAAAAGGTCAAATATTTTCATCTGGTTTAATGGTCCTGGTTACCGTTGAATTTGACTATGGTGGTGGAAAGGTACTTTCCCTTCTTTGCAAATCCATCAAAAACTTTTTCATCTTCCATACTGCAATTTTGGACAGATACAACCGTTTTATCCCGGGGATCCTTATTTATGATTTCTTCCAGCATCTGGGAATGGCGGGAGGTCTTCATGATCACGGCAGTGTCTGCATGTTGCAGTAGTTCTTCCAGTCTCTGGTCCACCTTGGGCACCACCAGAATGATTTCATCCTTTTCGCCCAGGGTGATGCCGGCACTGGCAGCACATCCAGTGAATGAATTTATTCCCGGTATCATCTCCACAACATATCCCTGGTCGTCTATTATCCTGGCAACATATGAAAATGTGCTGTAAACTGATGGATCTCCCAGGGTGATGAAAGAAACATCCCGGCCTTCATCTAATTCATTTATAATTAACTCTGCAGCCCCGGCCCAGTAACTTTTCAGGGCTTTCTTATCCTCAATCATGGGGAACAGAGGTTCAATAGTTACATGTTCATCCTTACGTCCATCCAGAATTCCCCGGACAATGGAAAGTGCCACGCTTGGTTTGTTCTGGGACGATTTGGGGGCACAAATTACCGGAACGCGTTCCAATGTCTTCACAGCCTTAACTGTAAGTAATTCAGGGTCTCCAGGACCCACACCAACACCTATGAGTTTACCTCTATTCATATTCATGATGAAACACCAATTTAAACTAACAATAACTGGTCTTCTATTTTATGTAATCATAATATAAGGGTATTTATCCTGGTTCTTTGAACTATTAAAAATAAAGAAGGTTATTGATTATTTATTTATAATTTGAAGTTATGCCAAAACCCCTAACAATGCTGTGTGGATTAATTACATGTTATTAGACTGTTTTCGGACCTAATACTGTGTTTAAATTATTTTAACGCATGATTTACTGTTTCTTTTAGTTCTGGAACCCCCTCTAAATCACTTCCCATACAATATCCCACTCCACATCAAAATACTGGTGAATAAGTTTATCTCTCATTCCTGCGATTTCTTTCCATTCTATCTTGGAATTATCCGTCTTGAAATCATCAGATAAATTTTTAACTGCTTCACCAATAATTTCAAGACTTCTTACTGTTCCTCGTTGTAACAGTGGATCACTTAAAAGATCTTCCTTGGTATTTGTTGAGAATTGAACCCCAATAAAATAGGTTCATCTTTAATATGTTCCAGAAGGGCAGTATCCTTATTCACACCAGATCACCTCTTTTTCCACAGTAGGGCGCATATAAGGACTTAATGCATTATTAGTGACCAGATGAACTTCCTTGTCAAAAAGTTCTTCTAGATAGAAGACCAGGCCCATGAAATTATGGAGAGTGGGTTTATCAAATTCAACCAGAATATCAATGTCACTGGAAGTTGTTTCTTCTCCTCTGACGTAGGAACCAAAAACTCCTATTTTAGCAACACTGTATCTTTCTTTTATTTCACTCTCATGTTCCTTGATTACGTCCAGAACCCTCATTAAAGCACCATATAACCTTTATATCTCTGGAATTATTTATTGGAGGGTGATTGATATTAAGTTTTGGTAAACTCATTTCTCACTGGAACTTCTACTGGGGGAGTTGTGATCCAGATTTCGTTGAATTAATGTTGGTTGGTGTGCTGCTATCATGTCGTGACATTTTATCAGGATTAATGAGGATAAAAATGTTTTGTAGGCTGCTTTCATAAGCCCACTGGAGTAAAGGAGGGTTCCGTTGGTGTCGGTTTTGTCTTTTTGGCCTAGCCAGTATTGTAGGATTTCATTTGTGACTTTAGTGGTGGCAATGGCAAAGCTTCTAGCACCATCATATCCTGCTGGCTCACCAATCAGTTGTGTAATGTTGGTAATTGGATCTGTTGAGAGTAAAGTGTACCCATTGTCATTTTATTGATTGGAAGATAGTTTGAGTGGTTTCGTTAATCACTTGATTGCCTATTGTAGTATCCGGCCCGTAAACTGCAATTACGTATATTCCATTGTTAATTTTAAAGTACATTTCGCTAGAAACTAGTCTACCTGCTGTGTATTCATAACTGTATGTCAACTTCTCCACAAAAACACCATTCGGATTAGTTTCGTTGGTTGGAGATAATAATTTACATGTAGAATCATTTTTAACCCTTAAAATGGTTCTATCTTTCATTTCCGAAGTGGAAGTTGTGCTAATATTCTTAAAAACCATCATGTTTTGTACTTTTAATGGAGCAGTATTTTCAAAATAAGCGATTAATTCTAAGGGAAAACTAGAATTTGTATCATTACTAGAATAATCTGCATTTTCAAAATCAGTAGGATAATTAAAACTTATATAAGCATCAGAAAATGTTTTAGTAGAATTATTAAAAAAACTAATGAACACATTGGAAACTAAAAGAATTAAAATGATTATCCCTATAACCATAGCTAAATTATTTTTATTGTTCATAGTGCCATCTCATATTATTATACTCTTATTATCTTAGTTGCACTTGTATCTGGAGTCTTTGGAGCCCCTTCTTCCTTATCAAGGAAGAACATGGAAAACTATTTGTAAAAAAACCAAGTGCAAATTCTTGACAACCGGGCACGGCCAACAATGCAACGCCAGTGCCAAAGTACAAAGCAGCTTGTTGATTTTTATCTTTAAGTGTTTCCTGAAGACTTATTATTATTCCTGATATAAATCCCTTAAAACATCCCTAAATTGGCTTGGTTCGGAATAATTCTGATGTTGCTTATTAATCACTGCATCTACTTCTTTTAGTGTTAACCAGCCATCTGTCCCTGCAGCTCTATTAAAATTTTCCAATGTGTTCTTGCTTTTTCCTGTTTTAAGATCAACATAAATGTACTTAAATGTCTTATCTGTACCATTTTCAAATTCAGTTACAACAGGTACTTTCCAGACTTCTTTACCATTCATAGTTATTTTCTGAGGTTTACGGCATGGATTACCCATTGATTGAATTTGAGCGATGTAACTTGCTTTCAATTCATCCAATGACCTCCATTCATCATCATCTTTTTTGCTCATTAATGTTTTTGCATCAATGGTAACGGTCCAGTAATAAGGTCCCTTAGGAGCAGGAGGATCATAAAATTTTACTACCCAATATTTCCCATCAGAAGTCAAATAAACATCTTTCACAGTACCCACACCAAAAGCTATTCCCCCATTTAGTCTTGCTATGGATACTGCTGTTGCTTCAGGAGTTGAATTATCAAAAGAAGTAGTACTTAAAGAAGAAGGATCAAAATGTGTTCTTCCCTTAATTTCAGAGATTAAATCCAAACCAAAGGAGACTATCATGAAAGCAGAAACTAAACAGATAATAGTACCTCCTATTAAAACACCAGCAACCAGTAACTTTTTCCTATCCAAATGGATACCACCCTACTTGTTTTCCATTTATTGATGAAAAATGCCAGTTAACTGCGAAAAATCCCATATTAACCCCCCTTTTAATCACCATAACTAATACAGTTAATATAAACTGCCTCATAACTCAAATATCCCTAATATCAGTAATACCTCCAATTATATATTACTTTCCATCCACTTAATATTATTACTAACCCCTTAGTGTGAAGTTAAAAATTAATACCATTACTGTTTATTACAGCAAAAAATCAATCATTGTTTAAGCCCATTGGTTTATTAAAATATTTCTAAATGTTATTATTTAAATCTGGTTTACAATCACTCTTAAAAAAAGTCATTACCCACATTACATATAGATCAAAGCTTTTTAAGGGTATCATCCTGATTGAATTTAAATGAACACATTTGAAGTTCCTAATGGAAACCAATTTTGATGAAACCTATTTTTACGCTGGAAAACTTTAGGTATTTATACCACTAAAAAAATAGTAATCTTCATGGATAACGGCTTCTTCTGTGACAAGTGTGGAATGATAAAAGACCGATGTATATGCTCATCTAGCGGATCTGAAGGATCTGGTCAGGTAAATACACCGAAAATATCAACTTCAAGGATCAAAGCTATTAAAAGACAATATCCCCATATTGATGAGGATATCATTGAAAAATTCCCTTTCCAATCACCCCGGGAAGGTCAGCTGGAGATCATAGATGAGATCAGGGAGGCCATCGAACGTGGCTATTCTAACATCATCCTGGAGGCAGGTACAGGTACTGGGAAATCAGCAGTGGCCACCACCTTGGCGCGACTTTACCAGCCTGCCTATGTGCTCACCATGACCAAACAGCTCCAGTCCCAGTATGCCTCAGAATTCGGATACCCTATGGTTAAAGGCCGTGGGAACTTCTTATGTCAGAATGAGAGTTTGGAGTACAGCTGCGATCAGGGGACCTGTCAGACCATCCCCAGCACCCAGAAGTTCGCCTGTGATTATGGTATCAGCAAATCCCCATTTAATGGCGAGTTTCACGCTTTTCAAGATGCTTTTGGAAGTCCAATTTATTTCCGTTCCAATGAAAGATGCCGCTACTGGGACCAGAAAGCATTGGCTGTGGAAAGCTCCATAACATTAATGAACTACGATTATGCCCTACTTGAACTTAACTATGTAAAACACTTTGGTAAAAGGCATTTTATGGTTTTAGACGAGGCTCATAACCTGGAAAACAAGTTAATGCAACGTCTGGAGGTTAATCTCTACAACCGCCGCCTGGAACGCGAAATCAAAAAAACCATACCCCCCAGTATGATGAAACATACCGAACCTGCAGAATGGATACTGTTTGTAGAATCACTTTACGACGATTACCAGGACTTGGACCTTAAAAAAATCCCCAAAAGATCAGCTGACCGTATAAACCGTATGAAAATGAACCTGAGTGAACTTTCACGAAACTTGGAGAACTCTCCTGATAACTGGGTGGTGGACACCAGTCCCGGAGGAGTATCCTTTAAACCCCTCCGGGTAAACACCTATGCTCCTGAGCATCTTTTCAATCATGCTGATATCCGGCTTTTTATGAGTGCCACCATCCTTGATCAGGATTTATTCTGCCAGTGGCTGGGAATAAACCCGGATGAAACATATCACCTGGAGATTAAGAGTGTTTTCCCACCATCATCCCGCCCAGTTCATTTGAAACTGGTGGGGAACATGTCACACCGCCTGATAAAACGCACCGCCCCTAAAACTATTCCTGTCCTTGAAAAAATCATCGAACACCATAAATATGAAAAAGGACTCATTCACACCCACAACTACAAGTGTCAGCAGTATATCATGAAATATCTTAAGGATCCCCGTTTGATGGGCCATAACCCCAAAAACAGGGAACAGGTTCTAAACCGTTTTGAACATAGCAAGGAACCTCGAGTGCTGGTAAGCCCTTCAATGAGTGAAGGGGTGGATTTACCCTATGAAAAGTGCCAATTCCAAGTTATATACAAGATACCATTCCCTTACCTGGGAGACCCGCAGATAAACCAGCGAAAACAGCAGGACCCTCCATGGTATGCTTATAAAACAATTATGACTCTCCTGCAGGCTTATGGTCGTGGGATGCGGGCTGAAGATGATTACTGTGAAACTTACATCCTAGATGGTAACTTCCGCATGTTACTGAGGAACAAACTTTACCGTAACCTAGTGCCCAGCTTCTTCAAGGATGCCATTCAAAGAGAATGACACCCCCATGATTATAAAAGGAGAGATAGTTTTAATATAGAGTTTTAACAAACCATGAAGCATCATATTAATGCCATTATTACTTCTTGGCCTAATCAAGTTATGAGAGGTTTGATGAATGTCCGAACTTTCCAAGGTGGACATATACAGACAAATTGATGTTCTAAGACAAAGTTTGCTGGATCTTACCATGCGAAACCAGCTCCTGAACTTCCGCCCCCGTACCATGACTGTGGAAGTCAAGGAAGGAGAACTTCCCGAGATATACGACCGGTTAGTTCTTAAAAAAAGCAAAAGAAAACTGTTACAGTTCATCCCAAAAACTGAAACCGGGTTTTCTGCAAGTGGTGGATCAGTAGATAGGGCTCGTTTTGAAGAAGATAAACCTCCTGTTTCAGGGAAAGAAGAATCTAATATTCCGGGTGAAAGTGAATTTACTGGTGAAAACTATTCTAATACTGATGAGAGTGAATTTAGTACGGATAAAGGAAATAAAACTGTTTATCATGTTGCTAATGAGTTAGAAGTTTTTGATAATTCATCTCAAGAAAAATTTGTTGTTTCTGATGCTAATTCTCAAAAAGAATTTTCTGATGATGTTTCCAATTCCACACTTAACACTGATTCAGAAAATGTTACGGGAGATGAATCATCTATACTATGGGATTCCCCTTCACCAGACCAAGAAACCCTGGAAAAAAATAAAGAAATATTTTTATCCACTGACTTAACCCCCTCAGAGCTTCAACGCCGACTTTTCTACATTAACCAGCGTGCCAGGTCAGTGATGGAGGAACAGGGATACAATATCCTCTACCTTGCCATGGGATTCGTGAAATGGAAGGATGATACTGGCACCCCTGGATACAGAGAAGCACCTTTGATATTGATACCTGTTGAACTGGAACGTAAACGAGTGAAGGGTTCTTTCAAGCTTCGGTGGACTGGTGAAGAAATAATTGCCAACATATCCCTGCAGGCAAAATTACTGGATTATGGGGTTGAAATACCCGACTTTGAAATGCCCAGAAATCCAGAAGGTATAGACGAATATATGGGCTTAGTTAAAGAAGCCATCTCTTATAAAGGTGGTTGGGAAGTTCTGGAGAAAACATTCCTAGGATTTTTCAGTTTCACCAAATTCGTGATGTACAAGGATTTGGATCCAGAAAGTTGGCCTGAAGACATGCCTCTGGAAGAGAACCCCCTTATAAAAGCCATATTCGACCCTTCAGAAGAGGTGGATCTGGGTTTCCAGGAAGATCAGGTAGATGTTAAATTATCCTCAAAAGATGTGTATCATGTTTTAGATGCAGATTCATCCCAGATTTCGGTGATAGAAGATGTGAAACATGGTCGGGATCTAGTGGTTGAAGGACCTCCAGGCACTGGTAAGTCTCAGACCATAGTAAACCTTATAGCCGAACTTTTAGCACGAGGCAACACTATTCTTTTTGTAAGTGAAAAAATGGCTGCTTTAGAAGTGGTTAAAGGCCGTCTGGATAGTGTTGGGCTGGGAGAATTCTGTCTGGAACTTCACAGTAAAAAATCGAATAAAAAAGATGTTCTGGAGAAGCTGGAAAGTGTGCTCAGGAATCCTAAACCCAGTGAACTGGCATTAGAGGATGATTTGAACACTATTGAAGAGCTTAAGTTAGATTTAGACGAATACGTTAACATCCTACATTCACCCTATGGAAAAATTAAGTGGACTCCTTATCAGCTGTTTGGTTTAAAAGAAAAATCACTCCATCATTTTGAAGAATCTAACAGTAAAATGCCACGTTTTATCATGGAAGAAAGTGAAAATTGCACTTTAAGGGAGTGGCAGCGCACCATAAATAAATTCAAAGAACTTGGAGAATTATATAAGCTGGCAAAACCCGTGACTTATAATCCGTGGAATTCAACCCAACCAGATCCCATACTACCTGCAGAAGAAGAGGAAATAGAAGCTCTGTTAACTGAAACTATAGGAAAACTTGATGACTTGAATTTAAAAGCCCAGACACTTTCTAAAATCTCAGGAGTGAAGATACCCACCACTTTAGATGAAACAGAACACTTGATAGCTGCTGTGGAGATTATTTCATCTTTTCCATCTTTGGAAAGGGATATTCTTCTAAATACCCAGTGGGATTATGATAAACTACAGGTTTATAACCTCATTAAGACTTTAGAAGAGTATAAATCCAAATCTAAAGATTTGAAAAGATTTAAAGAGGGAGTTCTGGATGAGGATATTCCATCTACCCTGATGGATTTCCAGGAAAAAAAGTCAAAACTCCTCAAGTTTCTGAGTGGAGACTTTAAAAAGGCTAAAAAGAAAATTGGAAGACTTTATGAGGGTAAAGTCCCTGATGATGATGGAATAATTGTTCGTGACCTTGAAGAACTAATAAAATGCCAAAAAATGAGGCGTAACATAAGGGAACATGATGAACTGGCTAAATCACTCTTTGGATCACACTGGAGGAGAGAGGAGAGTGACTCTGAAAACCTGAAGGATATATCTGAATGGATCCTCAAATTCAGGAAAGCCCTTGAAGAAGGTAGCATAACTGAAAAAATTCTCATCATCCTGGATTCTGCTGAACAACACCAAATCAAGGACATTACCAGACAGATACACCAGGATTATGACCAGATTTTGCAGTTCATAAACCAACTGGACAAGTTTTTGCACTTTAAAGATGATTCAGTTTACATGAATCTTACCAAAAGTCCCATTGAATATTTAATATCCCAAATTTCCCTACTAAAGGATGGTCTTTCATCCCTACAGAACTGGTCACGTTTCAGTTCATCAAGAACCGAATGTCTGGAAACAATAGGTGCCAACCTTGTAGAACTGGTAGATAAAGACCAAATCAAATCAGAAAACATCATCCCCTGCTTGGAGGGTAATTTCGCAGATTCCATGCTCCGCAAACTTTTCCTCAGAGAACATTCCCTATTCCGTTTCGTGGGTGATGTGCATGAGAAAAAGATAAATGAATTCCGAGAACTGGACAGTAAAATTATAAAACTTAACCGTTTCCGAATAGCAGAAGAACTGTACGAAAACCGACCCTCCCTTTCAGGCACTGCATCACCCCGTTCAGAATTGGGAGTTCTCAAAAGTGAATTTTCCCGTAAACGGGGACACATGCCTATCCGAAAATTATTGTCCATCTGTGGCGGAATAATACAGACAATTAAACCCTGCTTCATGATGAGTCCCCTTTCCATTGCCCAGTACCTGGACCCTTACAGTGTGAAGAACCTACGCTTTGACTATGTTATTTTCGACGAAGCCAGCCAGGTGAAACCTGAAGATGCCCTAGGAGCGCTTTTAAGAGCCAGATGTGCGGTTATAATGGGGGACACAAGACAACTCCCCCCCACAACATTTTTTGACATCTTGATTGATGTGGAGAGTGATGATTATGATCTGGCTGTGCTGGCAGACATGGAAAGCATTCTTCACTTGTGCAAAAGGAGTTTCCCCTCTAAAATGCTCCGTTGGCATTACCGCAGCCGGCACGAATCCCTTATAGCAGTCAGTAATCAAGAATTTTACGACAACCACTTACTGATCTACCCATCACCTAATCAGGATTCTGAAGAACTGGGACTTAAACTGGTTCATCTCCCGGAAACTGTTTATGATCGTGGAAAAACTGCTACCAACCGGGCAGAAGCCAAAGAAGTTGTTAAAGCTGTTTTTGAACACTACCAGAAGTATGGTGATTCCAAGAGTCTGGGTGTGGGCACTTTCAACGTGCGCCAGCAACAGGCTCTTCTGGAAGAGTTGGAATTACAGTTGAAGTTGAACCCCACAATGGAAAAATATTTCAACCCCCACCAGGAAGAGCATTTCTTCATTAAAAATCTGGAAACCATCCAGGGTGATGAAAGAGATGTGATAATGGTGAGTGTTGGTTACGGATTTGATTCAGAAGGCCGTTTAAGTCATAATTTCGGACCCGTAAACCAGGACGGTGGAGAAAGACGTTTGAACGTTCTTTTAACACGTGCACGTGAAAAATGCATGATATTCTCCAACTTCAGAGGGAGTGATCTGCATTTAAACAGTAGTGCTCCTTTCGGTCTTCGAGCATTCAAAGAATTCCTGGAATACGCTGAAAAGAGAACACTTGCCCATCATGATCTGGAGCAAGGAACTGCTGATACTGCCTTTGAAGATGCAGTTTACCAGTTTTTAACTGACCATGGCTACCAGATCCACCGTCAGGTGGGTTGTGCTGGTTTCAGAGTGGATCTGGCAATTGTAGATCCAGAATATCCTGGACGCTACCTTCTGGGGATTTCCTGTGACGGACCAATGTACCAGACCAGTAGGGTGGCGCGGGACCGGGACCGACTCCGCCAACAAATCCTGGAAGGTCTTGGATGGAGATTCCACCGTTTATGGTCTACAGATTGGTACAGGAATCGTTCTGAAGTGCAAAAACATCTTTTAAATATAATAGAAGAGCTTTTGGGTGAGGAACGTGGTAAAAAAGATGTCATTCCCCCCGTGGTGGAGGATGAAGTTGAAGATATTCCTGAACTGGAAGTAGAAATCCTGGAAACCGAAGAAGAAACCGTTCCCGAGGTTGAAGTTGAAGAGAGGCCACAGGATGAAATACCTGAATATCAGGTATGTGAAAACCCAGGAGTGGAAGTATCTGGAGATATGCACACACAACCAGTGGGTGATGTTGCCAGAGCAGTGATGAAAGTGGTGGAGGTGGAAGGGCCCATCCACTACGATGAAGTTGTCAGACGTGTCAGGACTTTCTGGGGGCTTAGCCGAGCAGGAAGAAGGGTGAAGGGTGTTATGAAAGAAGCAGTTCATCTGGGAGTTTTGGATGGTCAAATCATCCGGAAAGGAGATTTCCTATATTACAAGGATGCCCCGGTTGTGGTACGCCGCCGTACCGGTAAACCCCCCGCCAAAGTGGACCTCATAAGTGAAGAAGAAATTGCCGCTGCTGTGAGAATCATCTTAGAATCCCAGTACGCCACTGAAATAGATGAACTGGTACGTGAAGTTTCACGACTTTTTGGTGCTAAAGTGACTCGTGGTCCGGCCATAACCAGGATAAAGGGTGTGATTAACGATTTAATAAGTCAGGGTGAAATTGAAGAACGTCCTGATGGGATGATCGATCTAGTTAGAAGTTGAACAAATACAGTTGAGTAAAATCCTGACTCAAATTTTGGGTTCATTCGACAAATTTTTGCTAAAATAATAATATAAAAAATTTTTAATAGGTTTTTTCAAGGCGCCGGGTATAAACGGCGATGTGTGTATTCTAATAAAACAATTGAAACATTTTAGTTCTTAGTTAAAGGCAGGTCCATTGCCTTCCACATGGTAATTCCACCTAAAATGTTACAAATATTAACAAATCCCAAATCTCGCATGATTGCCACGGTTTTAACACCCCTTACCCCTGATCCACAGCAAACCAGGTACTTTTTATCCCGGTCTTTATCTTCCAGTTGTTCCTGGAAGTTTTCTGCATAGAAATCCAGGTTAACTGCACCTTCAATATGTCCATCAGAAAATTCCTTAGGAGTTCTAACATCCAGTAACACAAAATCAGGGTCATCAATATTTTCTTCAACAAACTTAAATGCTTCTGTAGGGTTTATATTTCTAATAATTTGATTTATATCATCAGACTCAGACATGTCATTACGCTCCTTATTCATCCCAATAATTTAACCAATTAGGTTTAACTAGTAAAAAGGCTTTTTATTCTCTGCAGCTGCCTCAACAGTGACTTTGATTCTTTTAAGTCTGGTGTTGCGCTTATTGGCTGTGCCGATCCAGTATAATGTTTGTTTTTTATGTGAATCATTGAAAGAATTAAAGTTTTTTGCCACAGTTTTCCTTTTGTTCAAGGCTTTTTTTATATCTTCTGGAACCAACAAGTCTTCAATATCATCCAGAAAATTCCATGACCCGTCCTTTTTTACGCGGTTTTTTGCATTATATCGTTCCAGACTATCCGGTAAGACTTGGCATGATAGTTATTTTATAGTAGGGGATGATGATAATATTTATGAAATTTATCTAAATCATGCAAACTTATGTAGATCCAGGCACCTCATTTCAAGATATGAGAACCGGGATGAATAATCAAGGAGTTTTTATAAATGGAACAAAATACAAAGCCTAAACGCTTTACAGAAGCAATTGGTGAAGATGTTGATTCTGCTTTTACAAAACTGGCATCAGAAATATTAAAAGATGGAACCCTTTCCCTTAAGGAAAAAAGCCTCATTGCCGTAGCCTGTGCCATTGCAGTTAAATGTGACAATTGTACTAAGGTACATCAAAATCAGGCCCTTAAATTAGGAGCAACCCAGGAAGAAATCTTGGAAGCTGCTGCAGTGGCCGGGTTGGTGCGTATGGGTTCTGGGTTTAACACAGCCTACTTACTTTTAGACAATCAACCCCCAAGAAAAAATACTCATTTTAAAAAAATAACCGATGAAAATAAGTATGATGATGAACCTAACTCGGATGAAACTCGGCAGATGCAACCTGACGGATACCTCAACAACCTTTTAGAAAAAAACTCATCCCACAAGATTTCCAAAAAATAAACGGACCTGGGGGGATTTGAACCCCCGACCTTGGGATCCGAAGTCCCACGTCATATTCCAGGCTAGACTACAGGCCCAAAAAAACCCTCTTTAATCACGGGCAAGTGATTAGTTAGGTGCTTTTCATTTATAAAAGTATTCGTTTTAGAAGTTGCCTGCAATTTTGTAGTTGATAGAATTAAAACAATAATAAAAAGGTTTAAAAAAAGAAAATTGTTTTTATTCTGCATTATTTTGTTCGACTATGGCATTGGTATGCAATTCATCCCCCATACCTGCACTGTAAATTATTCCCCTGAATCTACCCCCAATAACAATCAGATATGAGTTTAACAATAAGGAAAGTAGTAAGTATACTGCTAAACCTGAAATCGATCCCATGGATAGTTTTAGGTAGGGGCTGATGGAACTTATAGCCAGAGTTAATATTTCAACTATCAGAGCATATACCAGCAAATATAGTAGGTATTTTGCCCATCCCATATTTTTTATCACGGTAAAAATTCTTTTAAAATCAAAAACCGCTCCAAATCTGTCTTCATAGGCCATGTTTGCCACAGCCGGGACTGATACAATGCTGATCAGGTATCCTACAATAGCAGTTATGGTTAGGAGAGAATAACTGTTCATAATTAAATTAAGCCGGTCCGAAGCAGTAATCACTACTAAAATTCCAATAACGATATACAATGGTATGTTATAAATTATGTTAGCCCCCACATATTTCAGACCATCCTCTATCAAATTACTAGAATCATCAAAATCAGGCAGATCATCAAATCCAAGGATGGTGCTTTTAATAATTCGCAACGAATATCCCAGGGCCATTAAAACAGGTATGACTAGAAAAAACCCCAAATACATGAGAAAAACTTTTAAAAATTTCTTAAAATCCGTAAAAGGATAACACAGTACATCTTTAAACACTTGCCCGATACTCATCATGTAAACTCCCATTATTTTATGAATTTTTATTAAATAATTATGACACCCCAGTATATAAATGATCTAATATTAATTTTCTACCTTGATTCTGGAAAATATTAATACCGATGATTCACAGAAAATAGAGGGATTTATTAGTTTTTAAGGTCCTTGTTAACATAAAAAAGTGAACCACACCTAATTTTAGGTAATTACACTAATATATCCAATTTTACAGCCAGGTATACAGATATACAACTCATTGAGAATTGCTCAAAGTAGTTATCCTGTTGCCTGAATCCCTGTAACTACTCGGGCCTGTGCAGTTTCAATGGTGTAATCTACATAGTCATAATCTGGTTAATCAATTTTTTATCAATTAGATGTAAAAAACCAGCTAAAATACCATCTGAACAAGGAAAAATTCGTAGCATTATTCTGTTTATATTTTTTTAAAAGAAATTGAATAAATGGAGTTATTTAGAATATTAGAAAATAAAAAAAAAATTCTATATTATGCCCGGGAATAGTTATGGAAACAGGGTATGCAAACCATTTTCCCGTTTTCTACCCGGATTCTGTGTTCAGATACTAGTTCACCACATTTAGCACAGCGAACTGACCGGAATATTCTGGCTTCCTCTGGAAATTCCATATCTACCCATTCCACTTCAAAAAGTTCCTGTACTGGAGCTTCTAATATCTTTTCAGTGGTTTTATTTCGTATTTTTTCATATTCTTCCAAGTCTTTTTTGGTGGCAGAGTCAGAAAACGCCTTTTTACGGGCTTCAGCAAATTCAGGATCCCTTTCATCTGAACTGCTCTTCAAAGATATGCGCAGTGCTTTTCCTGTGTCACGGTTCAGGAAGGTGTAAACATGTTTACCATGGTCTTTAAATATAAGGTTACCCTTACCCAGGGTGCAACCAGTGACAAACTGGATAGCATCCACACTACAACTGTCATTCTCCACTATGGCCACCATTTCCTCATCTACCGCCCTTGAAAAGAATTCATGAACGGCAATTTCGCTTGCTCGATATCCTATGGCTATTCCTGGACACGAATGACCGTGAAATTTAGTTACTTCTGAAAAATCAGCTATTTGAATCGGTTCTTCCATTATATCATCTCGATACTCTTAATTTTAAATTATTTAATGAAACTATGGCTTCAGCTACTTTATATATTTGACATACAACTATACTGTTAAAAATGGAAAAATGAAAAAAGAATAATTTACTGTAACTAAACATTCCCGTAATTATATGATACTATGGGTTTATTAGTTTAGGAGGCGATTCTGGTTATCAATTTATCCAATTCATCATTGGCAGAGGTTAATTCTAAAGGTTCTCCTCTAAGATTTGTTTGGGCCAAATCAGGTGAATAAGTTAAAACCCCTTTAATCTCCAGGTCCTTTGCTTCCAACATTTCTTCCAAAACCGGCTGAGTTTTCTCATCAACTTTGTTTAAAACGACTCCAAAGTCTTTTCCTGCTTCTTCAGTTAGTTTAGCTGCCTTTTCGGCTAATAATACTGCATCGTTAGATGGGTCCACTACCACCAGAACAGCGTCTGCACCTTCCACTATTCCCCGACCAAAATGTTCTACTCCTGCTTCTGTGTCGATCAAAACCCACTCCCCTTCACCTACCATGAGGTGTTTCAGGAAGTCATGGGCAATGGCACCCATTGGACAGGCACAACCTTCCATGGTATGTTCTATCTTCCCTATTTGCATTAAACCTCCAGATCCATTCCAGTGAACGAATTCTGATGATAAACTATCCAGATCAGAGTCTGTGAAAAATTCAACTTGTTCACTGTTTTTTTCACGGATCATGGACATCAATTTGTCCATTACTAATGGTTTACCACCCAAATAATCCATAAGAGTTTTTGATGCAGGTTCAATACCTAACATCCCCCCTAACCCAAGATTAGACTCGTCTGAATCTACAATAAGTACTTTTCCATGTTTTTTCAGTTGTTGAGCTAGGAGAGTTACCAGAGTACTCTTTCCACTGCCACCCCTACCGCTGATAATAATCTTCGGCAAGTTTAACACTTCCGTGTACAGTTCAGTCCTCGTACATCCCAGCTAGAGGATCTTTACCATTGGGGAACATGGCACCATAGGGTTCGAACCAGTCCATATCTTTCACGGTGCAAAAGTGCATTCCCTGGTTGGATTCTGTCATCATCAGGGGTTGGGCTTTTTTTACATCCCATGAACCGTTTTCGGGGTTGTATATGTCATCACGTATCTCTAAATGCACTACTTTCCCCACTACCAGTGCGTAGGGGAAGTTGTCATATTCTTCAGCCACGATTTTGTGAAGTTTGCATTCCATCCAGGCGTAACATCCGTCCACTCCGGGTGTTTCAATTTTTTGGCTGGGTTTTTCTTCCAATCCTGCTAATTCATATTCATTTACCTCTGGTGGAACGAATTTGGCTGTTGGTATCACTTTATCCACCAGATCTACTCCAGGGAGGCTCACCACGAACTCTTCAGTGGCCTGCATGTTTTCAAAGGTATCCCTCATCACCCCAGCCGTAGCCACACAGATGAGGTCAAATGGACGTAAAATAGGCATTAGACAGGAATAGGGGGCAACATTTCTCACTCCGTCTGGACTGAGTGTGGAAATGAAGGTCACAGGCAGAGGTATTATGGATTCTCTTTTGAAGTTTTTAAGTTGCATTTTAGTTCACCGCTTAAATGAATAGGCAGAACACCCATATAAATCATATAGATTTGATCCTAAGTAATACTATTGGGGTTTGTAGAAGACTAATTTTATTACTCCACACTGCAAAAAAGAAAGGACAAAAACCCTTTTTATAATGTTAACAGCCTTAACTATTAGGTTAGTCCTTTTGAACACTTTTATCTCCAATAACAGGTTCGTTACTATTATTTTCTGTGTTTAATTCTTCACGATAGATTAATCCCATGGATCGGGCTTGGAAAAGAGCTATGAACGAATCAATCAGGAGTGGAACCATGAAAAATCCAACTATGCTACTGATCATTTCAATAAATTGCCCTGCAGATGCAAAAATAGCTGAAACAATCATGGTAGCCAGCCACCAGACAATGAATCTGCCATAACCAATGGCCCTGATCCTTTGCCATATCTTACCCATACTAAATGCAGCTGCTAAACTGTTATGGTAAGCCATATTGGCAATAGCTATCATGTAAAACATGATAAAAGGAATAAATAGGAGCACACCTGTTATTAACCACGGCCAGTTTATCAAACTCAGATCTGCCACATCGTATGCATATAATACCAGATAAAACTGCCCTACTCCTAAAATAAGAATTATTGCAGGTACCAAGTAATACATTATGGTGACTGCGATAACTTTAAGACCATCAATGAACATTGAAAGCCATTCATTGAATTCTGGCATTTCAGAATCTCCCCGGATGGTATTACGTGTCACTCTCAGAGTGTAACCTGCAACAAATATTCCTGGAATGATCACGTAGGCAGTAAACATCAACACCCCCAAAAATCATCCATCTTTTTCTGTTGGTTTTAAAGTGTTCCTGGCTGGAACCCGGGTACTTGTAAGAATCAGATATTATTGACTTTAATTTCATTTTTAAAACCTTTATGTTGATTTATTGACTATAATATGCATAATCTACGCTAATGTCGTCTTATATTATCCTATCTAGGGAATTTCGGTTTCCAGTGGGTTTTCAACCTGAAGTTGAGGATTTTCAACTTCTTCATCCAGGGTTTCTTTGTAAATTAAACCATATGCTCTGGCAGTGAATAGGTTCGAGAAAGGTATAAGTGTAAATGATGCTATAACTGATCCTATTATAGGTATAAGAGATATAAATCCTGCTGCAAATGCCAATAGGACAACGACAATCATCAGTATGATGAATATCAGCACATATTCTAATCTGCCTATTTTTTTTATTTTGCGGTAAATTTCACCTAATCTCAGTCCTGCTGATGTATCACCATAGTAGGCCATGTTGGGTAAAGCCATCATCAGAATTAGATATGCCACAATAAAGAGCAAAAATGCTATCATGAGTACAATCGCTCCTATGACCTTTGCAACAGTCGATCCGGTGAGTATTAGAACCAAACCAAATACCAATACTATTGCAGGGCCAATTCCATAAATAAAACTCACAATGAATACTTTTAATCCGTCAATAAACATTTGAGACCATTTATTCAGTGCCGGAATCTCATCCTCCCTTTTTATAGATCTTCCAATCACTTGGAGTTGGTAGCCCATCATCAAAAAGTAAGCTATTATAACTGGAATTATGAGCAAAAGTGAATACAATAAGACATTTGAATATTTGCTAATAATTTGAACTGGCAGTTCATAAATTAAAACAATTAAACCGAATAGTAAGAATCTTTTCCAATTAGAAAGTGGATATTTAAAAGAATTTACAATGATATCACCCATATCCATCTTAATCAACTCCTTTATGGTTAAACAAATTGAATTATTAATATTTCCAAGTTTGTTCTTACATAATATAAATGTTGTTAGAAAATTGGAAAGTATTAATAACACACTTCGAGTGTTTAACTAGAAGTCATAAAAAGTTAGAATCAGTACTGCAGAAAGCCTGTTGAGAGAGATTTTAACAAAAATGAGTATTTGAAGTTCCAAATAGAATTATAAACATTCATTTTTTATAATTCTGCACTTTAAATCTTCCTGTAACTGATAATATAAATTATAAGGCTCAAACCCAGCACTCCACTGGCTGCAAATCCTAAAAATCCTAAAAGCGGCATGCCCCACACCATGGGCCCCTTGTCAATCTGGATTATCCAGGAAGAACCCAACAGCAGGGCGGCAATTATTATAGCCACCACCAGTTTGTTGCTGGTTCTTTCAATGTCCTCAGAAAGTTCATCAGAATACTTAACCCTTATTTCTCCATTATCGATTTTGGCAACCATTCGATTAATATTGCGGGGCAGGTTTTTTACCAGATGTTCCATCTCAAACATGTTATCTTTGAACAGATCTGCCATGTTTTTGGGACTGAATTTTTTCAGGAGAAGTTTTCGAACCATTGGCTTGAACTGGGCGGTGGCATCGAATTCCCCGTCAAGTGTGTGGGCCACTTCCTCAATTAAGGTTACTGCCCTGGTAATAAGTGTGAATTCTGGTGGGATGCGGGCCTGGTATTTGGTTATGAGGGGTATGGCCAGATCACTCAGTATATTCCCCATGTGCATTTCATTAAGACTCGCCCCATAGTAATGGTCCAAAATATCCATTATATCCCTTTTAAGGGAACTTCTATCCACATAATCATCGATAACATCCATGTAGATCAGCTGGTTGATTATGGCATCCACCTTGTAGTCTATGACCTGGATGAAAAGTTCAGCCAGGTTTTGCATGAAATCCTGATCAATATGACCCATCATCCCAAAATCAATGTAACAGACCACTTTATCCTCTAAAACATACATATTACCAGGATGAGGATCCGCATGGAAAAATCCATCCAACATGATCTGCTGGAAATAGGATTGGGCCACTCTTTTTGCAAGGAGTTTGGTGTCAAACCCTTCCTGATTTTCCATCACCTGACTCATCTTGGTTCCCTGAATAAATTCCATGGTCAAAACCAGGGAAGTGGAATATTCCTGGAATATAATTGGTGCACGGATACCATTATTTCCAGCGAAATTAGCCTGGAAATTTTCCGCGTTCCTGGCTTCCAGAGTATAATCCATCTCTTTACGTATGGATTTTTCAAACTCATCCACAATCTCTGGAAAATTGAACACCCTTAAACTGGAAATTCTATTATTGATTAAATCGGCTAAATGATGCATTATAAGGAGATCTTTTTCTACTGTATCCTGAATACCGGGTCTCTGGACTTTAACCGCCACCAGGGCCCCATCTTTGAGCACCGCACTGTGCACCTGGCCAATGGAAGCAGCCGCTAATTGTTTCTTTCCAAATACCTGGAATACTTCAGATAATGGTTTATCAAATTCATTTTCCACAATCAACTTCACTGTATCAAAATCAAAGGGAAGAGTATCGTCCTGCAGTTTGGTGAACTCAGTTGCCATCTGTTGACCTACCAGATCTGGCCGGGTGCTCATCATCTGCCCCAATTTAATAAAAGTGGGACCTAATTCTTCAAAAACCATTCTAAGCCGTTCGGGAGCTGTGGCATCCAGATCAATACTGGAATCATACTTATATAATAAGTCTCCCCAGCGAGAACCCTTCAACTCCAGTTCACCCACCACGTTATCGAACTGGTACTTCATCAACGCCTGAATGATTTCTTTTAAACGAGGATAATCTACTCCTTTTCTGGAAAATGGCATCATAAATAAACCACCTATTATCTACTTATTATCTTGTGGTTACATCCGTTTATACTTCGCCTCTCACCTTTTGAGAAGGGCAACCAATACATTCATCCATTGGATTTGGAGTGGTCTATTTTCAGAGGATCAGAAATCACTGCCCCCATTAATAAACCCATAGATATGGCAACAAAGGTCAATATCACAAGAAGTAAGTTAGCCATGGATGCAGAATAATTTTGTCCAACAAATGCTGCTAAATTTATAAATCCAAGAGACCCCGGGACTAAAATCCAGAATGCAGGTATTATTGATACAGAATATGGTGTTTTAAGCTTTGATCGCTCCAGATAAGTTCCCACCATAGTCATAATACAGGAACCAACAAATGCTCCAAAAAGACCCCCTAACAGATAATTACCAGTTTGCTGCCCTAAAAACGTTGCAAACAATACTATTAATACTCCAGGCATGTCTTTGTTCCTTATGGACATCAACAAATACAGTCCCATGGTAAAAATCAGGATTCCGATGTAGGGTGCCCACCAACCGAGGGAAACTGCCACATTGGCCACCACATATTTTCCAGATAATCCCACCACCTGCAAACCTAGTATAACCCCAAATAAGAGAAGTAGTAAGATTACAACACCCTGAACCAGGCGGCTGGCACCAGAAATAACGTTATTAGCAGCCAGTTCAAACATTCCTGTGGCTAAGAATGCCCCAGGGATGAAATAAGAAAGTGAAGGCACCAGAATGGTTAAAGAGTTAATTACAATTCCCTGTTTCACACAGAAAAAGAATACCGCGGAAACCAGGAAAGCGGTTAAAACCGGCCGCACCATTTCAAACCGGGGTTTATCCTCAGAATAACCCACAATAACACCCATAACCGCCCCTAGCACCCCGCAAAAGAACAGTTCATTAATTGTTGGTAACAGAAGCAAGCCCAACCCTGTTGAATACAATGCATATCCCACTATGTGTTTGATGTAATTAGCCTGATGTTTAACACCTATTATTTCATTAATACGTTTTATTCCATCTTTTGGAGTTATTTCAGCTTTTTCTGCCTGATATATCAGTTCGTATATTCTTGAAACCTGATCTAATGGAAGAAATCCTGGTTTCTGTCCGGTGACTGTCAGGGCTTTTGATTCACCATCTGCGATCTTGATGAGGATAAATGTTGGAAAATCCACTACTGCTTCTGCTTTAACACCATAAGCCACACATATCTGTTTTATAATTGATTCTATAGTCATCACAGCTATTCCTGCAGAAGTCAAAGCCCGGGCTAGCTCTGTGAGAAATTCCAGAAGGCATGGTGGAAAATCAGGCCCAGTTGAAACATTTGAAGGGTTTACATTTGACAAAGTGTTTTCAGGAATCATGCTACCTCTAAACTTCCATTTTTCCCTTTGCTTATTATCTAATTGATAGTAAAAGGATTATATTTTTTATGGACGATAATATCAGCACTTACAACTAAGGTTGATTATTGATCAAGGTGTAGAAATAGACATAGTGTGTAAATTTTTTAATGATGTGAACAATAGGTAAGTTGTATAAATTACAATTAATCAACAAGAATTAATCACAAAGAAATAATTATTAGGGAGTACTATGCTGGCAAAACGCATCATACCCTGCCTGGACTGCGATCTCAACGTGCCCCACGGCCGGGTGGTTAAAGGAATCGAATTTAAACAGATCCGATACGCTGGAGAACCAGTTGAACTGGCCACTAAATACTATGAAAATGGAGCAGATGAGATAGTCTTTTTGGACATCACCGCCTCCCATGAGCGTCGGGAAACCATGGCCCAGGTGATAGAGGCCACCACCGAGAATGTGTTCGTTCCCATCTGTGTAGGAGGGGGCATCAGGAAGCCCCAGGACTATGTGAACATGCTCAAAGCCGGGGCTGATAAATGTTCCACCAACACCGCAGCCATACACAATCCAGACCTTATCAATGAAGCATCTAAGGTGGTGGGGAGTCAGGCATGTGTTATTGGGATCGATGCCAAACGCCGCTACGTAGATGACCCCAAAGAAAATGATGATCACGTTATTATTGAAACACCAGAGGGTTACTGCTGGTATGACTGTAGCATCTACGGAGGACGGGAATTCACGGGAATAGATGCTGTTAAATGGGCTATGGAGTGCCAGGAGCGTGGTGCTGGTGAAATTCTCCTTACCAGCATGGATAGGGATGGTACCAAGGATGGTTATGATATTCCCCTCAACCGGACCATGAGCCAAATGCTGGATATTCCCATTATTGCCTCAGGTGGTGGTGGTGATCCCGAAGATATTTACCAAGTTTTTGCCAAGGGCGAAGCAGATGCTGCGTTAGCTGCCAGCATCTTCCACTTTGATGAGTACCCCGTGCCTGTGGTGAAGGAGTACTTGAAGGAAAAGGGTGTCATCGTCAGAGTTTAACACACTTGATACAACCCACATTCAAATCCATACCGACACCAGTCATAAATTCACTAACTCACAGATCATACATAACAGGCGAGACCTTTGAAAAAACGAAAACACATCTTCCTGGACGATACTGCCAAAATCAACCGAATGGAAGGGAAAATAAAAAAATACGAACGATACAAGTCCTACCGTGAGAAAACTGCTGAGGAAGATTTCCGTCTGCAGGAAAAACTGGCTATGCTCAGTGTGGTGGCCAGTAACTTTATGATGACCGGTCACAGTCCCACCCTGGTCTTGACCAAGCGTGAAGAGGGTGATGAGGTTATGATGCCGGTGGGTGGTGGTCAGAAGGACCGAGCCCGGGAGATCATCTGCAAGGCTGACTTCCGTAAACTCTACCGAGGAGGTAAGGGCCGCAAAACCGACCCCCTCATGATCATAACCGCCATCTGCATGTACGTCATGAGACAGGACAACCCACGAAGAGGTGACATCCGATATTCCAACGATTTTATTAGGAACGTTGGAGTAACCAAGGACATATATCAGCATATCAGCCAAAAACTTGATGCTCGGCAAAATTCGTGATTTCTGATAAGTCTCTCTATATAGTGATAGCAAAATTGTGGCTTGGTTTATTTTTATTGGTTATGTTTTATTTAGATTAACTATGTTCCATTAAACTTATCGAGTTTAATTAGTTTTACTTTAAAGTATTTGCTCCCTGATAGGTTGCTGTTTATTTAACTGTTTATTTTAAATTCTGAAACCCCATGCTACAGAGCAAATTAATATAAACCATAGATTTTCATTCAGCATCCTTCACAATTTGGGTGTAAATGAAACAAAATTGGGCATAATTATTTTAATACTCTCATTAAAAAAAATGTTTAAAGAACTTTTAATGGAAAATAAAAATAGGAGCTAACAACATGGATATGGAAATTTTCAAAATTAGACCCATAATAATCAGTTTAGGCATTCTACTTGCAACTTATTTCACCTTTTACATTTCAGGAGCGAGTTTAGTATTCCCTTCATTCTTAATAGCAGCGATTGCCGTGGGTTTCATGGTTAATGAAGACATAAAAACATCTACTGTTAATGGGGCAATTTTAGGAGTGATTGGTGGGATAATAATCAATGCATTTTTCATAATTCTGCTGTATGTTCAAGGGTATGGAGCATATATTAGCAGTGGAATTCTAGGATATCTTCTTTTCTTCGTGATTGAAGTAATCATCGCCGCATTCGGAGGAATTTTAGGATTCTATGTGCAAACAGAAACACTGGAAGATGTAGAACCAGAAATATCTGAAGACGCATAATCAGATCCCCCCCTTAAACATCTTTTTTTTATTTCCATTTTCATTGTAGAAAAATTGCCCAACTAACTGATTGTGAAATTCTAAGAATTTTATTAGGAATTTTAAACTAACCAAGGAATTATACCCACACATAAAATGAAAACTTGATGTTCAGGAATATTTTTAGTTTCTGATAGGTATCTCTATATAGTGATAGCAAAATTTTGGATGCAATCTCTATTTTTAATATTATAACATTCAACTTACAAACAACAATAGGCTCAGCCATCTTTGTTTAAAACATTTTAATTTTCTATTAAACCCATAAACAGTGGCAATAGGTGGAAAATTAGGACCATGGTTAGGAAAAAGGCATTGAACACCTTATCCAGCGGGCCAAATACAATTAAATCCTATCTAAAATTTTTATCATTTTGATTACAACATTTTCCATGTCCAGAACAGAAAAATTGACAAAAATTCAACCTACCACTGCCAAAAAGTTTATATATGGGTTAAAAAGATAATTATATCTCACACCAGAGGGACAATTAAATTTCCAGGAGTTCCCTTAATTTGGAGGGTTACAGTTTAAATCCATAGCGATTACTGTAAAAAAAGAAGAATCGAAATATATTAAAACTCATCTTAAAGGAAGCCAACTCCTCCAATCTTCACATTTAAATAAAGGAACTGCTTTTAGTACTAAAGAGAGAGAATTATTCCATCTTATCGGATTATTACCTCATTCTGTGGAGACTCTGGATGAACAATTGCAAAGGGCATATCAACAGTTCTCACTGCAGGCTAATGATCTGCAGAAAAACATCTTCCTGAACAACCTTTACAACACTAATGAAACCCTATTTTTCAGTCTTATCAGGGAACATGTGGATGAGATGATGCCCATCGTTTACACCCCTACTGCTGGGTTGGCTATCCAGCGTTACAGTGACGAATTCCGTAAACCACGGGGAATATATCTGTCTTATCCAGACCGGGAGCATGTGGACGAAATATTGGATAACTGGGATAAAAAAGATGTTGCCCTTATTGTTTTAACCGATTCTGAGCAGATACTGGGAATCGGAGATCAGGGCGCCAATGGAATTGGGATTTCCGTTGCCAAACTGGTAGTTTACACCCTATGTGCTGGTATTAATCCCAGGAGAATGCTCCCGGTTCTGATTGATGTTGGTACCAATAACCCCCGCCTTCTTGAAGATCCTTTCTATTTAGGCTGGCGTCATCCACGTATCAGCCAGGAAAAGTACCATCAATTTGTGGAAACTGTTGTTGAGGCCATAAACCGTAAATTCCCCCATGTTTTCCTCCAATGGGAGGATTTCGGTAAAAATAACGCCCGTTATCATCTTGACCGTTATCAGAATAAAATGTGCACCTTTAATGATGATATACAGGGTACCGGGGCCGTTGCCATGTCCGCCCTCCTGAATGCTTTGAAGTTAACCGGTACCCCCATATTTAATCATCGAATTCTGATATATGGTGCTGGAACCGCTGGTTGCGGTATAGCTGACCAAATATGGGATTGGATGGTGAAAAACGGTCTTAACCACAGGGAAGCATACGATCGTTTCTGGCTTATGGACCGCCAGGGACTTATAACTCAAAGCAGAGATACCATTGATTATTTCAAAGCACCTTATGCCCGCCCTTCCCATGAAACCAGAGATTGGAATCCAGAAGATAAGCCATCAAATCTCCTAGATGTGGTGTGTAATGTTAAACCAACCATTCTCATTGGCACCAGCACAGTATCAGAGGCATTCACCAAGGAAGTGGTTACTGAAATGGCTTCCCATGTGGATCAACCGATAATATTCCCATTATCCAATCCCTTAACCCTGATGGAAGGTAAGCCCTCTGACATAATCCAGTGGACGGATGGAAAAGCACTGGTAGCCACTGGCAGTCCCTTTGAAGATGTGACATTCCAGGGAAAAATTTACCATGTTGCCCAGTGTAACAATGCCCTTATATTCCCTGGTCTGGGTTTGGGCATAATCAGTTGCCAGGCAGAAAGAGTTACCTCAGGCATGATGGATGCTGCCATCCTCGAACTGGCCAGATCTGCCAATATTAAAGATAATATTATCCGTCTGCTCCCAGAAGTCTCTCAACTGCAGGAAGTAAGCAGAAATATTGGAGTGGCAGTGGCCAGACAGGCCATCCTTGAGGGACTGGCAAGAAACAACGTTTATGATGATGTCGATGATCTGGTGGATTCCAACATGTGGGAACCTGCTTATGTGCCCTATAAACTTTTAAAAAATGCCTAAATTCTGAATTTTTTTGGATTAATATAAATGACATTATATAAGTCCTATTATCATAATTATTCTGTGATAGTTATCCATGAAAATTAAAAAAAGTGAGGTTTATAAAACATGTCACTGGTCATCAACACCACCACACCGGAAGGAATTGTATTAGCAGCAGACAGCAGACAGAGTTACCGTAATATGAAGGGCATGGCCCGCATAGGTAGTGAAAACGCCATGAAACTCTTCCAGATCAACCGGAGGATTGGGGTGGGTATCACCGGCCTGGCCTTCCTCCCAGATGGAGGGGTGCAGAGGAATGTCAGCCAGTACATTGAAGAGTTCCGCAGAGGTTCCAAGGTTAAAAATATGGAAGTGAAGGAGGTGGCCAGGAAGCTGCACCATCTTTTCAACGATAAATACCACTGGCAGGAACAGTTAGACCAGATTAAAGTTAACATCCAGAATGACCTGGCTTCTAAGGGTTGCACCATACTGAAAATGGAAATAGACGGCCCAGTTTTAAAATTCACTTTCAAAACACCCCAGGGAACAATTGAAAATGGTATGGCCCGGGCAGACCCCATTGAACTGTTGGTGGCCGGTTACAATCCAGAGGGAAGTTATCAGGTTTACAGTGTGGCCATACCTGGACCCGTGCAGAAGCTCCGGGATAGTGAAAAACCCAACATACAATACGGAAGTTCCTGGATCGGCCAGGGAGATGTGGCAGCCAGGATAGTTTTAGGATTTGATGGACGTATCCAGAATGTGGAATTTGTAAAAGAAGCCATTCAAACCAGGAGTGAACCGGAAATACAGTCCCAACTTAGGGGACTGGAATACGCTATTCAGTGGGGGACCATGACCCTCCAGGATGCCATTGACTTTGCCACCTTGATGATTCAGACCACCAGCGCCATTCAACGTTTCAGTGACGGGATCAACGCTGACCCTGGTGACATGCCTGGTGTGGGTGGACCTATCAATGTGGCGGTGATCACCCCGGATCACGGCTTTGTTTGGGTGAAAAAGAAGAAACTCAGCTTCGGGAACAGTGAAGTGGACCTAGACAGTGAACCAACGATTTAATCCCGCATTTACTTTTTTCCCAGAAAAGAGGGATATTGGAAAAATATCAATTATTTCCTCCATTATACAAGATACATCTCTTCTGCTCTTCTGTAAAGATCTTTCCGGAACTTGGGGTGTGCTATGTTAATTATTTCATGTGCCCTTTCTCTGGTGGATTTTCCCTTGAGATTGGCCACTCCATACTCGGTTACCAAGTAATGGGTGTCCATGCGTGGTGTGGTCACCATGGCCCCTGGATCCAGATGATCCACCACCCTGGAGATGGTGCCATTTTTAGCTGTGGAATAAAAAGCCAGAATGGATTTCCCTTCATGGGAGTCAAAAGCCCCTCGCACAAAATCCAGCTGCCCCCCGGTTCCACTGTATTGGTGACCTGCCAAGTACTCAGCGTTACATTGTCCCAGTAAATCTACTTCAATGAGGGAATTAATGGATATCATGCGATCGTTTTTGGCAATCACTGCCGGGTTATTAACATAAGAGCAGGGATAACTTTCCATGGACGGGTTCTGGTTCATGAACTCCAGCATCACCTGGTCTCCCTGGGCTACAGTGAATACGTGTTTACGGGGGTGGAGGGTTTTCTTTTCACCATTTACTACTCCCTTCCTAATGAGATCAACCATTCCTGGACCGAATACTTCAGTATGGATACCCAGGTCATTGTGGTTTTCTAGCTGCTCAGCCACAGCATTGGGCAGCACACCGATCCCCATCTGGAGGGTGGCACCATCAGGTACCAGGCGAGATATATTTTTGCCAATAACATCTGCCTCTGGTTGTTTATCCCCACAGGGAAAGTCAGGAATGGTTTGATGATTTTCCACAACTGCATCTACCTCTGAAATGTGGATTAGGGAGTCTCCAAAGACTCGGGGCATGTTCTGGTTCACTTCCAGAATCAGGACCCTGGCAGCCCGGGCTGCAGTGGATGTAAAGTCATTAGCAGTCCCAAAAGAGAAATATCCGGCCCCATCCATGGGAGAAACCGTGGTTACACATACGTCCACTCCGATGAATTCTTCCAAGAGTCGGGGGATCTGGTGGAGGTGGTTGGGAACATAATAGTTAAGTCCGGTGCTTACCAATCCTCGGTCGCCGGCATCTACAAATCCACTGTAGGCCTCTACACAGTCCACCAGGTCTGGGGCCAGGAGAGTGGAACAAACGCTGTCTAAGGGGATTACTGAGAACATTCTAATCTTTTTAAGATCTCCTTCCCTGAGACGAAAAGCCACAGCCTCCAAAAGTGCTGGTGGTTCGGCCATGGTAAGACCATGTACCAGCATGTCCCCCTCTTTGATTAGTTTAACTGCCTTATAGGGTGTGGTTAACTTTTTCCTGTACAGTTTTTTATACAAGGTAACTACCCCTTCTCCTTTTTTTATGTTCCCAATGTTTATTAATATCTGAGAGTAATTCTGAGAGTAATATTCTAAATATACTTTGAAAAGTGCATATTGCTTATTTTCTGTTTTCAAACGCATTTATGGCGTCATTAACTCCTCCGTAGAGGTTTTCTTTGCCCAGGATTTTCATAAATCCAGAACGTTCAAATTGCCTTCTTAAACTGGGAAAAACCGTGGTCATGACTAAAACTACATTCATTTCATCTAATTTTACTTTTAATTCTTTTAACATCTGCACAGAAGTATAATCAACACCAGTAAATCCTCCAGAATCTAAAATTAACCATTCAAGAGGAGGATCAGAGTTTTTAACAATTTTAATAACTTCTTTCATGAGTTTTTCGGCGTTGGCATAGTAAAGATCCCGGTTGAATCTGTAAACAATCAGGCCCTCTTCCGTGTATACTCCCAGGATTACCGGAATGTAAGCCCATTCACCCTTTTCATTACGAATCAAAATACTGTTGTTTGGCCGGTATGAATGGCTTAAATGTAAAATCAAGGATATTATCACCGAAACAATGACACCCCACAGAACACCTGCTAAAACAACTGTCATAAAGGTTATGATGGCCAAAACAAACTCTGCAGGCATTTCACGATATATGGCCTTTAAACTGGTTATATCAACCATTTCCAATCCTATTAAAAATACTATTGCTGCTAAAGTTGCATTAGGTAAAAGTGAAACAGGTTCTGTGAAAAAAATCACCACCACAATGACTACTGCAGCAGTAACCAGAGTAGCCAGTTGACTGCGAGCCCCAGCATCTACAGCAATCTGAGTCTTGGTAGGACTACCATTCACCACGAAACTACCAGTTAAACCAGCTAAAATATTAGATAATCCCAATCCAAGGACGTCTTTGTTTTCATCCAATTCATCAGAACATTTGACACTGTAAGCCCGTGAAGTAGCAACACTTTGAGCTATTATAACAATAAAACAGGCCATCACAGTTGTAAACAAAACATAAAAATCAAGGGACTGAAAAGAAGGTACCATTAAACTGGGAATTCCACTTGGAACAGAACCCACCAATGAAACCCCCATCTGGGTAAAATCATAAAAAAAACTGAGTAAAATGGTTCCCGCCACTGCAATGAGAGCTCCTGGGATTTTCCGGTTAATTCGTCCGGTTATGATAATAACCAATAACACTCCCACAGAAATGGCTAAAGTGTAGAGGTTGGTTTGGGATAAATTGGATAGAAATGATAATATTCTGGGAATGGAATCTATTCCAGTGGTGGTTAATCCGAACATTGCCCCTAACTGGCTGATGGACACTTGAATACCCACACCAGTTAGAAACCCCACCAGTGCGGTGCGTGATAAGAAATCACCTATAAATCCCAGTTTAAATACCCAGGCAAGTACGAGTAGTATGCCACATAAAAAGGCCACTAAAAATGCCATGGATGTGTAAACCGGACTTCCAGGCATGGCCACTGTTACCAGGATTCCAAACATTATTGCTGCAGTGGCTGAGTCTGCCCCTACAATAAGATGCCGGGATGAACCCAAGATTACGAAAACTGCCATTGGAATGATAATAGTGTATATGCCTGTGATGATAGGCATTCCTGCAATTTTTGCATAGCCCATGACTTCTGGAATGAATATTGCAGCCATGACTATGCCTGCAATCAGTTCAGGTATGAATCTGCTGCGGTCCAGGGGTAATAAACCACTAAATAAGGTTCCCTTTAACCGTGAAGTTAAATTTTTTATGTGGATAACCCCCTAAATCCATATTAGAGTCCAAGAAATCAAGAAATCCCGTAGTAATTTCTAAGAGTTACTTCCCATAATTACAATATCGATTTATATGTCTCTGCTTCATAATAAAGTTCACTTTTCCTCAAATTCATGATTACAGTGAAAAGAATCCTTTGGTGGGTGAAAAGTTCACTTTAACCTATTGACTGGGAAACAAAGGACCTGATCCAGCTGAAAATGTGACAGTTTACATAGTGGTACCTGATGGATTTAAAATAGCAAATATAGAGGGGGATGGAATCTGGAACTATAATGAAAACAACAGAACCATAATCTGGAACTTCACCACCCTCAACGTGACCGATCCCTACCTGTACCTTACCGGATGGTTCACCACCACTGGAGAATATCCATTCACTGCATCCATCACCTCAAAAACCTACAACGCCAACAACTGGGCATAACACCCATCACCAGCAACGCAACCACACCCAAAAACACACAAGTAACAGCAGCTACCAAAACAGGAAATACTGTTGGCATGCAAAATACAGGAACACCAATCAACTACATGATACTGGTCATCCTGTTGATTGTCAGTGGTATGATAATGCCCAAAAGGAGATAAAAACATCCATTTTTTCCCTTTTTAACTTTTTTTTGTTAAAATATTGTTTTAAGTGTTAAATCCGTGCTATAATTATTACTACTACTTTGATCACCACACAATATGAGATTCTAAAGATAATGTGTTTTATTATTTTTTATCTGCTTTGCTAACTTTTTAAATCGTGAGGATAATCCAAATAAACCAGATTCATAAGAATGGATATATGAAATACAGGATTGTTGAGAGTTATTGATGAATTAACTGTTGTAACCTTGATAGTTCATGAAAAAATATTTAGTTATAATCAACTAATAATCATACAGAGGTGAGTTTATGGGAAAAATGTTTTGCATTGTTATATTAGGTATATTGTTGTGTATTGTTGTAGCTGCATCAGGCTGTACTAACCAAACCGGAACTGGGAACCAGACCCCGGACGTCAGTGGAGTTACCAGCGTTACGTTAAATGGCCCTGGAACATTGATTATTCAGCAGGGAGATAATGAATCATATAGAATTGAAGCAAAAGAGGACCTTATGGCCCAAATTTCCACCACAGTCTCTGGGAACACATTATCCGTCAGTAACTTGAACAGTGTTGGGAATGGAGCTGTGAAAATCTACATCACCCTTAAAGATTTAAATACTCTCACTACCAATGGTGGTGGTAACTCTGAGGTGACTGGCCTAGACACAGATAAACTTACGGTGACCCTGGACAATGGTAAAATGACCCTGACTGGTAAAGCAGAGAATCTAATCGCTACCATTAATGGAGGCGGTAACATTGCCGCTAATGATTTAGAAGCTCAAAGTGCCACTGTAACTATTAACGGAGATGGTAAAGCCAATGTAAATGTCATTTCTACCCTCAACGCAGTTGTAAATGGTGGGGGTTCCATAACCTATACTGGCAGCCCCCAGGTGAACCAACAAGTTAATGGTCAGGGTTCAATTAAACAGGGTTAAAAAAACTAAATTATTTTGCAGATAATCCTTGGACACTCTCTGATTATCTGCTTTATTTTTCCATTTTTCATATTTTGCAGATTTCCATAAGTTGAGGATAACTTTTTTTAAATCACCAAAACCAATCACATTAGTGATGATGACTGAATTTTATATCTCCACCAAAGAATTCAAGGGACCCCTTAACTTATCCCTTACCATGAACAGTGGTCAAACCAGCCAGCCGCCCTGGAAAAAAGAGAATAAATATTTTCAGGAACTGATCCTGGTGGAGGGTAACCCCTGTCTGGTGAAAATCAGGCATGAAGATTCTAATCCTGAAGATGATGTGCATATCATTGCCGAATCTTTGGAAAAGATTCCTGAAAAAAGTATCAAAGAGAGAATCAGGGAAATATTTGGCCTTACCGATGATCTTAGCCAGTTGTACGATTTTTTAAGTGACGACCCGAAATTAGCACCCACCATTGACTTTTGCCAGGGTCTTCGGCTTTTCAAGGCCCATAATCAATTTGAATGCATTATTTCATCTATTTCATCCTCTAACTGTTCCATAATCCGCTGGACTCGTTCCATCAGGGATATTAAACAGAAATGGGGTGAAGGATTCCGTTTTAGTTCTGATGATTTTTACACTTTTCCCTCCCCTGAAATCCTGGGTAAAGTGCCTGAACATGACTTGGAGGAAATGCAACGATGCGAGGATGACCTTCCTGAAGATTACATTTTCAAAAACAATCTTAAAGCATGTGGAGTGGGTTACCGGGCTAAATACATTATTAATGCCTCCCGGATGGTTGAATCGGATATGAATTTGGATAAACTGGCAAGAATGGAATACCATAATGCCTTTGATGCTGTCCAGGGGCTACCCGGTGTGGGACCGAAAGTGGCAGATTGCATCCTCCTCTATGGTTTTGGTATGGGAGAGGCTTTCCCTGTGGATGTGTGGATCAAAAGAATAATAGAACACCTTTACTTCCCCCATGAAGAGTTGAAACCACAAAAGGCTCGTGAATTTGGGATGGAAAGGTTTGGTGATTATGCTGGTTATGTGCAGCTGTATCTTTTTCATTATGCCCGGAAATCAGGCTTATTAGAATCACTCCGTAAAAAATAAAACCATATTATTTCTCAAATGATTCCTTACACCCTATATTCCCATCAATTTTCTTATTTTCAGTTTTTTATGGTCCTTGCTCTGCACATCTGGGTACGTTCTGGCAGTAAAAGTGTCGCCCCTAAAAAGAAACATATTGCTCCTGTAAATGTTCCCAAATTCATTAAGAAAGGATCAAATGGTTGAAATGTGGGTAAAACTATGAAAGCACCGACAGCTGAGACACCAAATGATATTGAACCCAATAAATTAAGGAACGCTATCCACCAAGACAGATCTCTGATGTTGAATGAGAAAAAAGCATGCCCCACCTCAGAATAGGCCAGATAACTGGACACCAAAAAACATATAGAACCGTAAAGATCCGGACCCCATACATAAAATTCGGTCTGCACTGCTGAGAAGGTGATGAGCATGGCAGTGAAGGTGTTGATGTTAAAAAAAACCGTTCCCACCAGTTGTATTAAAGTTGACCACCAATCAATCCGTTTTGGTTCCCAAATCAGGAAATGGATTTCTTCTGTGATTTTTCCTCCGAACTGGTGGGGTGTGCTGGATGTTTCCAAATACTGCAGGAGAGCTGCGCTGGTAAAAAATATGGAACCAATAAAATAGGTTAAACTGTCATAAAAATTACCCACAGCACTGGCATAGGGTGGTATAGATCCCAGGGCGAAAAAGGTGGCACCTATTGCAAACAAAACCCCTATCCACCATCCAATTGCTCCAGGAGCCCACCAAGTAGATCCGAAGCTCGTGTCCAGCCTAAAATGGTGTTTCCGGTATTGGCGTGAGCTCCAAGAAACAACTTTATTTGTGGCTGTTTTGAACTTGGCCCGGGTGATGAATGGTCCGGGTCCAGTAGATTCTGTGCAGGCCCATTCCTTGGGCACGGTTATGTACGGTTTATGCTGCCTTTTCAACTTTCCCTTAGCTGTCAAAGATTTCAACTCAAATATTAATCTCTTGCACCCATATTTGTTTTATCAAGACATTTTTTTAATCAAGGAAATCCGCAGGTAAACCCTGTTCCAGGCATTTTTCAAGCACTTTTTTAATTTTCCTCTGGTGAGGTGGCCAGGCAGTGTACAATAAAGCCTTCAACTTCAACAAAGCCGATGGTTTGGGTGTTTCCATTAACTTCCGCATTTTCGGAGTATCAGGGATACCAGCAAGGTGGAATAAGTTGGTGTGTGCATCTGCATAGTAAACTGACTCAGCAAAACCTTTACCCAGGAACTTCCCCTCAAAATTCCTGATATTCACTCCTCCTTCAGAGTACTGTGCTCCACTGGCATTGTAGCCAGTCTGCCCCCCTTTAACTATGGGGTTCATGGTGAAATGTCTTATATCCTCTGGAACCATATTTTGGAACTGGAATTCCCACCGGTCCGGGTACCAAGTGTTGGTGATGAAGTAATTTTCTGGATTGGAAGATTTAACACTCTTAACCCATTTATCAATGTTCAATGTTCCTTTTATATCCACTACGTTGTGTTCAGCATCAATGTACTGTCCTTTCACCGGCACTGTCATGGTGTCTGGTGGTTTTTCCCCGGTTTGCCAGTAATATCCTAGGTTTTTATCCGTGTGGGGTGCGTACATGGTCATTTCCCGGTCACCGTCGAATTGAGCCATGAACCAGTCCCATCCCCTGGATTGGGATGATTTTGAAAGAAGGTTGGCTGCTCTTACCACCTTGCATCGGCTGTTACCCAATGGTTCCAAAGCATTACCCCACTGGTGGTCGAACCAGAACTGACCCTGATTAAGAATAATCTCCTCTCCATCTAGTTTCAAGAGACTACCCGGCTCCAGACGAAGGTTTGTGGCAGAATAATACAAGGTACCTATTCCACAGCAGCATGGGAGGCATCCCTTGTTTCCCTGGAGTAAAAAGTCCTTGTTGGAGGAAAATCCCAAATCTACCTCCATCTCCACTTCTTCCTCTCCTCCCTGGTTCACTCCCCAGGTTTGGACTCTGAGGGGGAATAATTCATCCTCTTGTAGGGATGTTATCCTGTTATTCCCCGCCCCATAACAGAAGGGTTCGTTGGAGATATTTAATAATCCGGTGGTTCCTGCAATAGCAAAAGGCCGTGCCTGAAGGTGTTTTTCACCTGCCCTGGCCACTGCTAGTTGCATTTCAAATATTTGATTATCCAGGTCTGTTAAACCAAAACTGTGTGCCATCTCTGGGGGTAAGAGTGAGTAACGATAAAATGAAACCAAAATTCCGTATTCCCTTCTCAGGGTGTCACGGCAGTTGCCCACAAAGAAGTGCCAGCCTACCTGGTATCCGAGTTGTGGGGTGAAATCCCTGGGAAACTCTATGTTTGATTCATCAGGTATTTTCTGGTAGCCTCTGCTACTATCTGTCCCTAAAAGATGGTTCATGGCATATGCCTGCAGGGGAGTGAGCAGGTTACAGTGTTCAAGAAGTTTTTCATACCTTTTCCTGTAGTTAGGAGTGAAAGAATCAGGATTATCCAGAAGATCCTGTATACGGTGATGCATCCGCTTACCGAAGCTTTCAGGACTGTTTTTATTACTTAAAATCTGTTTTTTCACATTTTTAGGTACTTTTTTAGCCTTGAATTCCTTCATCCCGAGGGCCAGGGCAATGTTTTGTTTAGTTAAATCATCTAAGTCATTGAGGGGATCCTTCGCCATTAATAATTCTCCCAATTAATCAAATTTGAATATTAAATTCTATTGATTTTGATGGTTTATTAGATTATGCCGTCATTAATAATAATGTAGGCCTTCAACCTATAATCAAGAAGGAAAAGTAACTTAAAAAGATTCGCATATTAATGGGCTGTTACACGAAAAATAGTGATTATATGGGAGTCCTCCAGAAACGGCAGATGGACTTTGAAGAACACTGCAAAACTGCATACTCCGAGATCATGAAGATCCTAGAGGATAAGTACTGTTGGAAATGCCCAATGCGCAGCACCAGCACCCAATCACGATGTCGTGAGCTTCACTCTGGACGATTGCTCCAGGAAGCATTAGAAGAAGGGATCATCAGCCAGTTAGTTGAAACCGGAGTTGTCTCGGTTGAACTAGAAGCATTAATGAATAGGATGCTTAAAAAAAGGATTAAACATCAGGGTGGGAACCAAAGAGAAAAAACGATCATTTTGAAGGTTGAAGCTTGGCAAAATACTGATTTGGCTCCTGATAGCTGGATAAAAGTTAAAGTAAATCCAAAACGTGTACGGGTTGGTGATGAAATACTAATACCAGATGAACAATCAGACCATCCTTTAGTAGGCACTTGTGCCTTGGTTGCTGGTTTTCCATTCCAGACAGCACGGGTACAAAAAACATACCATGAAGGTAACTTTTGGTATGTTGAAACAGACAATGAACGAATACTCCCATTAGAATCAGTTTTCGGCGTGTTAATAAAAGTTTTCGAGGAGGGTTAGATGTCTATCAACAATGATTCCATCAAAAATAATTTTGATGTTTTCAGAACTGAAGCACTGTCTATGTTGCCTGATTGCACCCTAAAAGAAGTATCCGATCTTGTTCTGGAAGAAACCAAAAAAAATCTTAAAAGTAGAAGCTGTTATGTGGCATTTATCGACCCAGAAAATGGAGACAGTGTAGGCATATCCTTTTCCCATTTAACAAAATCCTGTCAGATGTACGAAGAGATGGGTGAAGCCAGATTCAAGGTCCTAAAAGATGGAACCTATGGTGGACTTTTAGGTTACTCCCTGGATACTGGTAAATCAATATATGTTCATGATATAAACAGTCACCCTGCTGCCCATGGTATTCCACCCGGCCATGACCCGGTTGATCAATTTTTATCAGTTCCTGTGCTTTATAATGAAGATATTCTTGGACAAATCGTGGCTGGGAATCCTGAAGAAGATTACACCCAGAAATCTGTGGAAATTGCTGAGAAAATAGCAGATATTTATGCCGTGATCCTCAAAGAACTGCTTTACAATGAAAAATAGCCCTAAAATCTAATTTATATAATAATTTTTTCTAAATAAAAATAATAAGATTAAAAATATAAAAAATAGAGGATTTTTGGTTATTATAAAGGATTTTAATTATTCATCAGTGACCGTAACTTTGTTCATCACGTCGCCCGGTTTGATGGCATTAACCACATCCATTCCCTTGACCACTTTGCCGAAGACGGTGTGTACACCATCCAGGTGGGGTTGCGGGGAGTGAGTGATGAAAAACTGGCTTCCACCAGTGTCCTTACCTGCATGGGCCATTGAAAGGGCTCCTGTGCCATGTTTATGGGGATTTATCTCACATTTTATAGTGTAACCGGGCCCTCCGGTTCCGTTACCCTTAGGACATCCACCCTGAATTACAAAATTGGGGATGACTCTGTGGAAGGTTAATCCATTGTAGAAACCACTGTTAGCCAGTTTTTCGAAGTTAGCAACCGTGTTAGGTGCTTCCTTTTCAAAAAGTGCAAGTTCAATGTTTCCTTTATCTGTTTCGATAATGGCTTTTTTCATGATCATTCACCTAAACAACGTTCACTTTCCTTGTTTATAAATGTTTGATGCAATAATTTAAAGATAGTCATTTAGATTTCGAAGAATGAATAATGACAAAAGAGTATTTAAGGCTGATTTGGATCCAAAACCCCTTGATGCCCTACTAACATGAATGAAATTAGCAATCCGAGGATTCCGGCAACTATCCAAGCTATTCCAGCTAATAAATCCCCCGCGTAAAGCATGAATCCACCTATACCTAACAATATAATGGCACATAGCAAAATGATAGTTTTTCTTATTTTTACTGCTTTAATAGGGCGTCCAAGTTGCGGGGAAACTGAAAGGAATATTATGCCTAAAACAAACCAGACCACACCCTGAGATAATTGGCCAATGTATACTGTGTAAATTCCTATAATCAACAGAAGAATCGATCCTATGTACAAAATGAGTTTCCGATTATCCATTGCCTTTAAACCTCCCCAATGATATTAATGGATATTATATGCTAGTTAAAATAACATTTGCAGAAGAATTTCCATTAAATAGATTTTACAGTAATATCCATTGTCTTACCTCATATTTAACCATTGCCATAGTATTACATTACAGTGGTACTCTATATGATTAAAATGTTTATAACCATGACCAGTTATACAGATTATACAGTTAATATATATCTTGAAGTTTACAAACAGCCTTAAATTACGTGGTTTACCAAAATGAATAATATTTCTCATCAGCCAGATCATGAGAAGTAAAACCTGACATTGGATAGTAAAACTTCATTTAAGATTTATAGGTAATTAAATTACATTTATGTGGGTGATAGGATGAACACAGAAGAAATTATAGCTTTAGATAAAGATTATGTCATGCAAACTTACGGTCGTCAGCCCCTGGCCCTTAAAGAAGGAAAGGGTGCTGTTGTATGGGATGTAGAAGGCAATCCTTATATTGACTGTGTGGCGGGTATTGCGGTGAACAATGTAGGACATGCCCATCCTCGTGTTGTTGAGGCCATCTGCCAGCAGGCCCAAAAACTGATCCACACCTCCAATCTTTACTACACTGAAAAACAGGTACGTTTAGCAAAACTCCTAGTAGAAGTCTCTCCCCATCAGAAAGCCTTCTTCTGCAACAGCGGAGCAGAAGCCAATGAAGGAGCTATCAAACTGGCCCGAAAATACACTGGTAAAGGAGACATCATAGCCATGGAAAACAGTTTCCACGGACGAACCATAACCACCATCACTGCCACTGGCCAGCACAAATATAAAAAAGGATTCGGACCACTCCCCCCCGGATTTACACATGTCCCCTATGGAAACCTTGAAGCTGTGGCTGAGGCAATAACTGAAAAAACTGCAGCGGTGTTGGTAGAACCGGTACAAGGAGAAGGTGGGATAATAATACCTCCTGAAGGTTATCTTGATGATTTAAAGAAACTCTGCCATGAAAATGATGTTTTACTCATATTTGACGAAGTACAAACTGGTTTTGGGCGGACTGGGGAGATGTTTGCATCACAGACCTTCAAAGTAACCCCAGATATAACTACCTTAGCCAAAGCCATAGCTGGTGGTTTCCCAATGGGAGCCATTTTAGCCAGTGAAGAAGTGGGAAATGCATTTCAACCGGGTGACCACGCCGCAACTTTTGGGGGAGGACCACTGGCATGTGCCGCTGGAATTGCTTCGGTTGAAACCATCCGGCAAGAAGGATTACTCCAGAAATCACGGGAAAACGGACTTTACTTCAAAAATGAGTTAAAAGAAATCTTCCAGGCATATGGACTGGTTGAAGATGTGCGGGGTGTGGGTCTGATGCTTGGTATGGAAATGGATATGCCATGTGCCCACATGGTTGATGACATGCGCGAACAGGGGGTTCTGGTGAACTGCACAGCAGACAATGTTCTCAGATTCGTTCCTCCACTGGTAATCACCCAGGAGCAGATTAATAACGTGATTGACCATTTGGATGAAGTTTTAGTACGTGTGTCCGGTTAACTACAGTTCTAAAACTTTTATCCTTTATTTTCGTGTTTTTTTAATATTTATCTCCTGTTTTTTGTGATTTTTAACTTGTATCTCCTCTTTTTTGTGATTTTAAACTTGTATCTTATGTTTTTGTGATCTTGAACTTGTAGCTCCTGTTCTACGTTTATCTCCCCTTGTTGTTTTATCTCATTTTTTTAATATGAAACATGTTTATGCGAAGGGTGACTGGTTTTCCTACAATTTTAATCGTAACAAATATATAATGACAAAATGATATATTTGATGTTTACTTCTTTTCGGAGGATAATAATGAACTTACACTTTAAGACCAATGAAAGAGGCAACCTGGATATCGGTGGAGCCGATGCCCTTGAACTTGCCAAAGAATATGGAACACCCCTTTATGTTATAGATGAGATGAGGGTGCGGGATAACTACCAAAGAGTGCACCAGGCATTCAGCCAGGAATATGCAGACTTTCAAATATTCTACGCTGCCAAAGCCAACACCAACCTGGCAGTTATGAAGATATTAGAACAGGAAGGAAGTGGAATTGATGCAGTTTCCCCTGGTGAAATATATACCGCCCTTCTAGCTGGATTCGATCCAGATAGAATACTATTTACTGGGAATAATGTCACCACCCCTGAGTTGAAATATGCCCTGGATGCTGGGGTACGCATGAATCTGGATTCTGTGTCCATGCTGGAACGCCTGGTAAAATTACCTGGAGCAGAAGGGACTAAAATATCCTTCCGGGTGAATCCTATGGTGGGCGCAGGACATCATGACCACTGCATAACTGGTGGAAAACTATCTAAATTTGGGATAATGGAACATGAAGCAGTTGAAATTTACCAAAAAGCTCAGGACCTTGGTTTTCAGCCTGTAGGAATTCACACCCATATTGGTTCAGGTATTCTGGATCCGGAACCATTCAAACTGGCGGTAGAGGTATTGATGGATGTTGCCGGCCGGGTACACCAGGATGCTGGTGTTAAATTTGAATTTATCGACTTTGGAGGTGGCCTGGGAATACCTTACACTCCAGAAGAACCAGTGCTGGACATTGAACAATTTGCCAGGGAAATTGTGGCTCTGTACAGGACCAAACTTCAGGAGTACGGTATTGATAATCCCACCATGTGCATAGAACCAGGCCGTTACATTGTTGGAGATGCATCTTACCTCTTAACACGGGTTAACACTGTTAAACAAAGTTATCGGAAGTTTGTAGGAGTAGATGCTGGTTTTAACACCCTTCTACGTCCAACCATGTATGGGTCATATCATCATATCATGGTTGCAGACAAACCAGAAGCAACACCCACCCAGAACATTGATGTGGCAGGGAATGTCTGTGAATCTGGAGACCTTTTCGCCAGAGATCGGCCAGTTCCTGAAATCAAGGAAGGAGATGTTCTTTCCATCATGAATGCTGGTGCATACGCGTTCAGCATGGCCAGCCAGTATAACTCACGCCCCCTACCTGCCGAAGTTATTGTAATGAACGGTGAAGCAGATGTTATAAGGGAAAAAGAAACTTATGCTGACCTTTTATCAAAACAAAACGTTCCTTTGAGGTTTTTAAAATGAGTGAAAGGATAGTTCTGCTTTTCCATAAAATGCACGGTCTGGGAAATGACTATGTGGTGATTGATGAATCTTCAGAAGAGTTGATCCCTGAATATAAAAAAGCTGAAGTTGTCACGTCTCTTTGCAGGAGAGGTTTTTCTATAGGTGCTGACGGAGTTATATTCGTATCTCCGTCAAACGTAGCTGACATCAAATTCCGTATATTTAACAGTGATGGGAGTGAAGCCGAGATGTGCGGTAACGGAATCAGATGTTTTGGAAAATACGTCTATGAGAACGATGTTTTTAAACAGGAAAAAATGACTGTTGAAACCCTGGGAGGAATTAAAGAACTAGTTCTAAAAGTTGAAAGAGGTGTTGTGGAACTAATCAGGGTTGATATGGGAACAGCTTCCTTTAAAACCAGAGATGTACCCATGATCAGTGATGCTGAGGAATTTGTTGACCAAGAACTGAAAGTTGGTGATGAACCTATTAAACTCACATCCATTAGTGTTGGAAACCCCCATGCAGTTATTTTCACTGAAAACATGGAAAAAATAGCCTTGGATCATTTGGGTCCTTTGATTGAGAATCATGAAGCATTTCCAGAGAGGATTAACGTCCATTTTGTGAGTGTTACCGGTCCTAAGGAAGTGGAGATGATCACCTGGGAAAGGGGTGCTGGTTTCACCATGGCCTGTGGTACCGGAGCTACCAGCACGGTTATCAGTGGTTATCGTCTGGGTCTTTTGAATAAAGATGTTTTAGTCCACCTTCCAGGTGGATTACTCCAAATAACTGTCTATGAGAAGGATGGTAAGTTGGGTGCATTCATGGAAGGCGATGCTGTTTCAGTGTTCGAAGGAATAATGGAACTTGAATTCTAACACATGTTCATTATGAGAGAAACTAACTCGAATTTTAACAAGAATATGATTTGAAAGGTGTTTCAATGAGTTTAAACGATTGGTCAGGAAATTTAAATGATAATGGAGTCCCATTCATTGAAACAACTCCTCCAGGACCCAAATCTATGGAAAAAATTCAGGAAGCAAAAGAATACGTAACTAGCTACTGGACTGGTAAGAAAAAAGAGTCCTTTGATGGTTGGGATCTTCCTTTAACCGTTAATAGAGTGGCCAATAGCCTCATTGAGGATGTGGATGGAAACGTGTATATCGATTTGAATGCTGGTATTTCCACCGCTAATTTTGGCTACAACAATCCAGAAATCTGGAATCGTGCCCAGGAGATTATGGAAGAATATGGTGTGCTGGGCATTTTCCCTTCCAATGACTACAATTTACCCCTAATGATTGATACAAGCAAAAAATTGCTGTCAACTATCCCCAATGGTTCTCAGTACCGTGTTCATTATGCATGTGACGGTACAGAAGCTAATGAAGCAGCCATCAAAACTGCTGTCAGTTACACCGGGCGAAGTTGTGTGACTTCATTCATGGGGAGTTTTTTCGGTAGAACTGTGGGTTCTTTATCCTGCATGGCCCAGAAATCCCAGGATGCTGATACTTTCCGTTCCCTACGCTCCAACAACATCTACTTTGCCGAGGGTGCCAACTGCCCCAACTGCATGTTCTGTGAACATCCTGAGGACTGCAACGGATATTGCATTGAAAAATTCCTTAAAGACAGAGTTCTGACCTATCAGGTTAGTCCAGAAGAAGTAGCGGCATTCATAATGGAGCCCTATACCACTGGTGGGCTGATGAATCCTGCTCCTGTGGAATTTCTCAAATCTGCCCGGGAGATATGTGACGATAACGGTATTGTCCTGATTTTTGATGAGGTGCAGAGTGGTATGGGTCGCAGTGGGAAGATGTGGGTCCATGAACACCACCAGGTTATGCCTGATATTTTCACCAGTGCCAAATCATTGGGTGGTGGAGTCAGCCCCCTGAGTGCGGCTTTTATAAAAGATGAAATTATGGAAAACGTTCCTGCCTATCATGGATCTACTTATGGTGGCGCTCCGATTTCTTTAGCAGGGAATATGTCCGCCCTGGAGTACATTGATAAGTACAGGCTTCTGGAAAGAGTTAAAAAACTAGGGGAGGTCATTGAAAAACGTTTCAGTGAATGGACTGAATATATGAATGTGTGGCAGTGCCGTGGCTGGGGACTTCTTAAGGCTATTGATTTCCGTGATGGTAAAGATAAACCAATGGCTGAGTATAAGACCCAAATCCAGAATGAACTATTCAAACAAGGAATTATCACCATGTCTGGAGGTCAGGGCCGGTACCTTTCCATATTAAGGTTGATACCATCATTCACAATTCCTGATGATCAATTAGACACAGCATTGGACATTTTTGAAGGGGTTATCAAGAAAAAAAACCCCTGAATTAATCTGTGTACTAAAAAAAAGAAATAATTTGATTTTAGGATTTTAATTTGTCTAAAATTTCCCTTAGTACTATCGCACTGTTGTGTTCTGTATTACCAGAGGTATAGACCAGGGTGATTGTTTCTTTCTCTTTTTCCAAGTCAATTACCTGGTTCAAAAGTTCAGATTTGTCTTTTAACTCTTCTTGATATTTGTTTTTAAATTCATCCCATTTTTGAGAATTTTGAGATACCCATCTCCGTAGATCGTGGCTGGGGGCAATGTCTTTAAACCATGCATCCATTTTTAATCTCTGCTTAGAAACTCCACGAGGCCATACTCGATCCACCATTATCCTGTAACCATCTTTTTTGGCAGGAGATTGGTAGGCTCTTTTTATTCGAATCATTATATCACTAACATAAATATGTTTGACCTGGTACATTAGTTTTTGGAATATTGTCAGTACCCCAGTGAAATAACATCGTTGCCATATTTTCCATCAAAAAATTAATAATCATAAACTCCCTGTATGGATTTGAAGAAGTGTACTATTAACAGATGGAAAAATGACCATTTCATGTCAGGGCTGTAATTCCATACCCTGTCATCATTTTCAAAATATAATATTTTGATTAAGAAATCCCTATAGAATACTCAATTGAAGTCCAAATTATTTAGTCAGATAAACACATTCACGTCTTAATTTAAGAAGCTCTTTCTTATTATCCTGAAGGTCTTCTGTTTTCTCCAGAAGTTTAGGTAACTTGGCCTCTATGCATTGCACTGTATCATCCTGATGTATCCATGTGCATTCCTCACAACTCCACACTTTCTTTTCTTTTATCCATCTTCCACCTGTAGATGGGTCTCCACAGGGATAGAAAGGACAATAACAGAAAGTACAGTTTTGAGGGTGATTGTGGCAGGGATAGTACTCACAACTCGTGTTCGGCCCCTTATTTCCCTCTCCAGCAAGATATTTTTCGTAAAATTCATATGCTAAGGGGTGAAGAGAATGGGGAAGAACATAACCCCGGGGCGTTACCATATTTTCACCATCAGAGTAAGTAAAGGTGTTACCCACAATTAGGGTGGTGTTCATATCCACATCTTCCTCTTTAAGCTGGTTAAGAGGAAAAATTTTGACTGAAGGAGTGTTATTCTGGGTTTTAACCAAACCAACCAATGTTTCTGGCTTTCTAACATTTAAAAGTATTTTCAATGCTTCTTTAAATGGTTCAGTCCTTCTTTTACTACGGGGATTGTAAAAAGCAATGACAAAATCAGCCTCAGCAGCAGCACGGATCTTTCTTTTAATCTCCGATAGTGGAGTGAGTATATCACTAAGACTGATTACTGCAAAATCGTGTAAAGGTGCACCTAAAAGAGCGGCAGAATAATTAACCGCTGACACCCCGGGTACAACCTCTACCTCAACTTCAGAATATTTGCCCATAATCTGATACAGTACATTGGCCATTCCATAAACTCCAGGGTCACCACTACTCACCAAAACCACGTTATGGCCTTTTTTAGAATATTCTATGGCAAGTTCAGCTCTGTTAACTTCCTGGCCCATCCCTTTGGAGATAACATTTTTACCCTCCAGAAGATCCTTTATCTTCCTTGTGTAACCTCCATATCCAACAACAACGTCTGCCTCTTCAAGGGCCTGCAGTGCCATGATAGTCATGTCCTCCCTTCGAGGACCAATACCCACAATTTTAATCATATTTTCACCAATTTACAAGAAAATGTACTACTGTTTGTTGTAGATTATACGAGATGAAGTAATAACAATAGTAGCCACATTGATCTTCACACCATTAGTTGCTGGTGATGCAAGGGCAGTTGCGGTTATACTGTATGTTTCATTTGATTTAATCACAATAGTGCTTGTATTGCTTGAAGTACCACTCTGTGAATCCTTATAACCCACAGCAGTGATGTTAACAGTTATATTCTCATCATCAACATTCTGATATGATTGAGCTGAAAGAGTCTCTAGGTTAATCCCATCAACACCAGTTTTGGCCTCTAAAGCCCTGGCCACTTCATTCTTATTAACAATCTTCAGATTATTTTGAGTTGCAATTTTTGGAGTATTGAGGTTTAACAATGAACTAATACCGTTAAGTTGCATTTCAATGAGATCATTGGGATTGGGTGGTTGTTGTGTTACAATGGTGTAGGATGCAAATAAACCTGCTTCAAAGAAAATGAAGAAAAAGACTAGGAAAAGTATTATTTTAATAGCTCTGGACAAAATATCACCTTAAACTCTGGATTAATTTGAATTAATGTCGGATTTGATATTAAACATTGGATAAATTAACTGACACCCATTACTTGACTATTTAATTTATAATGAAGCTATGATCAGGGTCTGGCATAAACCAATCTTAGTAAATCTTAGTATCTATAGTCTGACAAACCATTTATAGATCTTGATCATAGAAAAACCTATGGCTTGAAGATCATCCAATACAATGATCACACACTTAATTCTGTATCTGGGAAAATCCCAAAATTTGAGAAATATTAACATATAAACACCAAGCCCCTCACCAGAAACAAACAACAACAAAAACATTAAAATGAACAGGTTAGGCGATGTTTAATGTTTGGAATGAGCAAAAAACAATTCCTAAAAAAAAGTAAGAATTATCTGAAAGACCTTGGAATTGAACTACTCTTAATAAGGGAACTTTACACCCAAGAAACCAAGGAAAACATTGACCTTGAAGAAGCCTACCATAAACTGGAAAAAGTTAGAAAACAGTTAGAAAACATGTTTTTCAAATTTGAAAGGTTAAACCCCCCTTCAAAATGTAAACAATTGCAAATAAATTTATTATCTGTGACAACTACCTTACAAGAATCTGTGGTCACAAACTCAGAGCATGTTAACCTAGCTAAAAATGGTTTAAATGATGATGCATCTGTTAAATTAAAAACATCAATTGATGAATTGGAAAAATTCAGAAAAGACTTTATGAAATTGAGCCAAGAAGTAGATTATTATTTAAAACAGCTATGAAAAGGTATGAAATTATACAAATTGATAAAATTGATAAACTCATCTCACATAAAATATAGTATAAATTTTATGAATTGATTCAATTGTAATACCATGTAATTCTGATGTAAACCGTTCAATTATATGATTAAAGCAGATTAATAATCTTATAAATAATTTCCATAATATAAATTGTTCCTGGAGCAACCATGACCAACAACATCATATCAAAATTCGCAGATGCGGAAATACTTCTAGATGAGACAGCTTATCATAAAATAAAAAATTACGAAGATTCTTCCCATTTAGTAGATTCGCTGATAGATCATCTAACCATATCATCACAGGAGATGATGATTCTCACTGGTGAAGTAGTGGACAATTACTTAGGAATATCAAATGGTCATGGGAAAATTAGTGAACTGGCCCAAAGCAAGTTGTTGCCCCAGGAATTTGATTTTGAAATCATTAAAGATGCTAGCCACAAATCTTACACCAATGGAGAAATAAAAGATCTTTCCAGTTACTTTAAAAACCGTTACCAGAAACTCAGAGAGATGCTCATCAGTAAACGTGAGCTTTCCGATGCCAATTCTGTTAAAGAAGCTACCAGTCTTGACGATGTGGTGAAAATTGTGGGCATGATAAATGACATACGTAACACCAAAAACAACCATAAAATAATAGAACTGGAAGATGAAACTGGCAGTGCAACGGTGTTAATTCACAATGAAAATCATGAACTCTTTGAACAGGCAGAACGAATTGTTAAAGACGAAGTAATTGGTGTGGTTGGAAGTAGAAAGGGAAGTCTCATTATGGCCAGTGAACTCATAAATCCGGGTGTGCCTCGTGTGGATGAGAAAAAAATGGACTTCGGGACGGTTTTTCTAAGTGACACCCATATTGGTAGTTCCACATTCCTTGAAGATGCATTCAACCGGTTTATCCGCTGGATTAACGGAGATTATGGTGATGAAGAGCAACGGGAAATTGCCAACAATGTTAAGTACATAGTGGTGGCTGGTGACATTGTAGATGGGATTGGAGTGTACCCTAGCCAGGATAAAGAATTAACCATAAAAGACATTCACCAGCAATACGAGGAAGCTGCAAGATTATTTGGAGACATAAGTAATGTTAAAATTATCATTACCCCGGGAAACCACGATGCCAGTCGATTAGCCGAACCACAGCCAGCCATACCTGAAGATTATGCCAAAGACCTTTACGATCTGAAAAATGCTGAATTTTTAAGTAATCCTTCTATGGTGAGTTTAGATGGTTTGAAAGTTCTGATCTATCATGGGCGCAGCTTTGATGATATGGCCATGACTGTTAAGGGAATGAGCCACCAACAGTCAGATCTGATTATGAAAGAACTTCTGGAAAAACGACACCTGGCCCCTATCTATGGAGAAAGAACTCCTTTAGCGTCTGAAATTGAGGACCATTTGGTTATTGATGAGATTCCTGATGTTTTTCACACTGGACACGTTCACATTAACAGTTATAAAAGATACAAGGGAATCCACCTTATAAACAGTGGAACCTTCCAGTCCCAGACCGAGTTTCAGAAAATCTACAACATAGTCCCTACCTGTGCACAGGTCCCAGTGCTTAACAATGGCAGCCTAAAAATGCTGGATTTCAGTTAGTAAATTATAACTAAATTAAAAAAACCAATAATTAAATAATCTAATTTGAAATTCATATAAAACAGGTGAAAACCTCAAAAATGCATTAAAAAGGAAATAACTGAATTATAATTAATTTAACCCGATTTTGGAGTATAAAAATGAATCAAAGCCCATTAACACTTGAAATATGTGAAACTGGTGAGTATGTTTACAGTAAAGGCCTTTCTCCAGGTAAATCAGGTAATATGAGTGTCCGATCCCATGACACTGTAGCCATAACCCCCAGTGGAATGTCTCTTGGTTACATGAAACCTGAAGATGTGGTTCTACTCAGTATAGATGGAAAAAAACTTGCCGGGAGAAAAAAACCTTCATCAGAATTTCAACTCCACTTAGATGTCTATAAAAACAGGAAGGATGTTCAGGGAATTGTTCACACCCATTCACCCTACGCAACAGGTTTTGCCCGTGCAGGGCAAATGATAGAACGGGTAGAAGGCCTTAAAAAAAGTGAAGTACCATTTCTAAAAATGGTTGAATATTACCCACCTGGCAGCATGGAACTGGCAGCATCAGTTAGTAACGGTTTAAATGAAGAAGATGTGATTATTTTAAGAAACCATGGATTGGTGGCAACTGGTAGCAACTTATTTGAAGCAGCTCTCCTGGCAGAATTTGTGGAAGAAGTAGCAAAAACCCAGTTTATTTCTCGTGTTTTAAGTGATATGGAGTTATAGTGCTATTAATTTATACGCTATTAATTATTTATTCCAAAATAAATCTGAACTCCAATCTTCTATTATCCACTTTATTATAATTTTTTTATTCCACCAAAAGGCATGTAAATCAATTTTTCCCGTAAAAATAACGTCAAGTATGCTTACAAATCATTGAAAAAAGATTTATATTAATTTACTCACGAACAGACTCTAATTCGCTTAAAACATTCCAAATAAGTGTTCTGGCATGTATAGGGATGTTTGGATCATTGCTTATTTCATCTAAAATCGAAATAACTGTGCTCGCCCGTATAGTGGGTTCTTCGTCTTCCTGAGATAATAAATTCTTAGATTCTTCAGCAGCCCTTCTTATATTCCTAGGGACACTTGTATCTCCCATAATATGTTTCAAAATTTGATCACAACGTTCAAATGATTCTGTACTCATAATAATGCCTCCGTCGGGTTAATCTTGTTTAAATTTATGTTTAGATTTAATTTGCTTAAAACTACAATTCATAAAAAGCCTTATCCTAGTTGGTTTATATCTTAGCCTTTAAAAAGGTTTCGGTAGAGAATTGGAAAAAAATGATTCAAAACCCATTATTTGGCTTTAACAAACCATAAACGGTTCTTTTTCTTTATCAATACATAACTTACCTATAAACACTTATGTATAAACTATTTCGATGATTAATTCTTTTTCGATAATTTATTAATCAAACTTCATTAACAGCTACCGCAACTGTTACCCCATTGTAAGCTGTTTTCCTCAGGATCAAACGTGAATTTTCCCCAGCTTCAATAAGTGCCACTGGTTCAGCAACCCCTGGAATACCAAACTTTCGATTAACTAGGTCTGATGGTGTGCAATCAGGATGTGAAAAATTTTTAATATCATCCAAGGGTACTATTTCCAAATTTAACCCAATTTTAGAAGCAGCACGCTCAATACCTTTTTCTTCACTCTTAATTTCAGCAGTGGCGATGGCATCTAACCGATCAACAGGTAAATGAAGACTTTGAAGAGCTGAACGGAGGGCAAAAAAAACTTGATCTTCTGTCACTCCTTTTCTACTACCAACACCAGCAACCATCCTTTTAGGACTTAAATCCAGATCATTCCCACATAAAGAAGCCCGAATAAACGAATTCCCCCATGTTTTTGTATGGTAAGATGTGGATATCAATGGATGGTTCTCTAAAAACGTGTATTGTTGGGGTAAAAACAGATCCACATTTCCCCCTGCAGCCAGGTGCTGATTAATATTTTTAATAAGTTCACTTTTCTCAGTGAGTTTACTTGGACCAATATTCAGCCAATATTGATATGCTAAAGTATCAATACCTATTTTTCCATTCAAATCTGTTGCGGTAGTTATAACAGGAATAGCACCAATTAATCCTGCTAATTTAACAGCAAAATGATTAGCCCCTCCCATATGACCAGACAATAAACTAATAATGTGCTTACCATTTTCTCCAACAACCAAGACAGCAGGGTCATTGAATTTGGATTCAATCAGCGGACAAATACTCCTAACCATGATTCCAGTGGCCATAATACCAACCCAACAGTCATATTTCCTGAAAGACTGTTGTAGTGTTTTTTTAACATTTTTATGGAATACATCAACATTTATCACCGTTGGATCATTTTCAAGGTATGATGATATTATTTCAGCCAGTTTCTGTCCTTCATCAGTGACACTAATAATTGCGAGATTCATGAAACCACGTTTGGATATGATTTTAATTATAATTTTCAGTATCTTTTTATTATAATTTTTTTTAATTATAATCTTTTTTTTTAATTATAATCTTTTATTTTTATTATAATCTTCTATTAAAAACTGCAAAATAAAACAATTAACAAAATAATCACAATCGTCATCAGAAACAGATATATTGTGACTTTGCTTAATTTAATGGATTCATCAATTTTTTCGTTAGTTAATGGTACATTAGAATTACCCAATGTATAAACTCCTGGTTTTACCAGTTGAACATTTAAAGCTCCAGCAGCAGCAGCCATTGGATATCCGGAGTTGGGACTGGGAGTGTTTTGAGCTTCACGTAACATGATATTCCATGCCTGTTTATAATCCAAACTGGTGATGAAAGATGACACAACCATAAGTAAACCTGTCAGTCTGGCAGGAATATAATTAAAACAATCATCTAACCTGGCTGGGAACCAGCCAATGTCAATGTTTTCTGGGTCTTTATAACCCACCATAGCATCTAAGGTGTTGACCACACGATAAATCAATCCTGTAGTTACAGCCAAAAGAATGGGAATTTGATATGAATGATTTATGAATTCACTTGGAACCGATTGCGAAGATGAAACTGCAAATAAGCCAATTAACACAAAAATGAAAGTGTAAAATAGGGGAGCTATCACAGAATCGGTTAAATTCTCAGTTAAAGTTTCAATTGTAGCAGAAACAACCTCTTGAGATGATAGATTAGATGTATCTCTACTGACTAGAAATGATACTGATTTTCTGCCTTTTTGTAAATCTTCAGAGAGATTTTCACCTACTTCACAGGCGGATCTTAACAGATATTTAACTGAAAAGGTTGTAGACAAAACCAACACCGCCAGTACTAAATACAAAATTTGATTAAAAGAAGAAATAATCAATACCGCATCAAATCCACCGACGAACACAAAAATAAGAAACATAGTCATGAAAAATCCCATAAATCTGTTTTTAATTGGAGATTCAGTTAAAAATACTGGTTTGAATTTTTCAATTGATTTTCCCATCCATACTACTGGGTGGATGGTAGCAGGTAATTCACCTGTTAATAAATCAATGCAAAACGGCAGAATAATGATTAATAATGACGTGAAAAAAATGATTTCCATTAGCTTCCCTCAATTCAATAATAGTGCTGAATGTATATAGTTTTACGGCCCATAGTTGGTGTTTATCTATTAGTCATTTGCTAATGGTTAAATAATAATAATAATAATAATAATAATAATAATAATAATAATATAAAATGAAAAAAAAATATTTATTTATAAAAAAAAGAGTAAGACACTCATTTCAAGTGTAACATATCTCCAACACTCGCAGATTCGAATAAGAAAATGTCAGTATAACTTATTAATTTAGTTCGTACGAAAAATTTTCATTGAAGTGGAGTAGAGATTCACAGGTACATTTCAACTGTAAAAATAACAACATTTGTAAGACACGTGAGAAAGAGGACGATTGCAAGTGTAAATCTCTGAAATATGTCTGATGTTTTATATAAAAGGTGAATTTCAAGTGTATTTAAGAAGTTAATTATAAAATAATTATTTTACATTTAAATTCAGATACTAATCATTCTATGGAGAGATACGTTTCAAGTGTAAAAATAATATTTAATTACTGAGTATAAATTAATTTAATAGCATCTTAACCTGTTTTGTTAGTGGACAATATCACACCCTTTGTCCATACAAATATTTTCAAGTAGTGAAGAAGTAAAATATAGTTTGTTTGTATGTATTTTTTGAATAGCCCAAAATTTTTGTTTTATTTACGAACAAATGATAATTATTTTCATTTTTTATTCATATTTATTAATATAATAATTTAATTTATTTTTTTATTACTTAATATTTCTTATTTGTTTGTGTAAATACAGTTGAAATCTACCTCTCATTCTCCATGTGGTTCTCATAACAACAACATATTTTTTTACACTTGAAATGCACCTCTTTCTACTTCAGACGAAAATCAAAAACTAAATTTTTACACTTGAAATGCACCCCTCACCATAATGATTAATATAGGATTAGTTACTTACACTTGAAGTACATCTTTACTTAGTCAACATGGTAATGTTACACTTGAAATTGCTCTCTGTTGGATACTTCATTGGACAGTTCGTTCGTAATTTTCAACTGTTCACATAACATTCATAAAAACTGCTCCATCATGAAAAATCCATTGAGTCACAAAGTGTCAACTCAATTTTAGACAATGTGAAGTATAGGGGGAAACTAGTCGAATTATTTATGTATTTATGTGTAAGAAAACATGCAGTAAATTGCGCATTTTGTCAACCAACTTATGGGATTATCTAAAAGCCATGAATCATGGTTTTAGGGTATTGAAATTATTCAAAATCTTTATAAATTGGTCATTTTCACTGCACATAGCACGTAAATCATTTTTATCATACGAAGTGGTGAATATGAACATATTTGAGGAATTAGGCGAGAAACAGTCGGTTTTTAAATGTAAAAAATTCTTAGATCACAGATTTTTGCCAGATAATCTTCCTCACAGAGAAGATCAGATTAAATCGGTGGCTAAATATTGGGTTGAAGCATTAACCAATGTAACACCTCCTGATGTGACGATATATGGTAAAACAGGCACAGGTAAAACAGCAGTTGCTAAATTTGCTAAAAAACAGTTGGATCAAATTTCCAAAGAAAAAAATGTTAATGTAAGAGTGGAATACATCCGTTGCACGGATTTCACAACAGAATATCAAGTCATTGCTAGATTATGTCAACAGATGGGTCAAGATGTTCCCTACCGTGGGTGGACCAAAGCAGAAGTTATTAACGCGTTTCGTAATCTTTTCAAGAGGAATGTTTTTGGAAATGATCTAATTTTGATTATAATCCTTGATGAAATCGATATTCTCTTAAAAAATGATGGCGATGGTCTTCTTTACACTCTTACACGAACTGATAATGTTTCCATTGCTTCTATAAGTAACTTCGTTGATTTTAAACAGTTCATTAAACCTAGAGTGCGCAGCAGTCTTCGTGATCGGGAGATTGTATTTCCCCCTTACAATGCACAACAACTGGTGGACATCCTAAATGAACGTTCTGATTTATCTTTCAACAGCGGAGTTCTCCAAGAAGAAGTCATACCCCTCTGTGCAGCACTTGCCGCCAAAGAAGAAGGCGACGCTCGCTATGCTCTTGATTTGTTACGCACATCTGGAGAATTAGCAGATGAAAAAGGAACAGAAATGGTCTATGAAGATTATGTTAGGGAAGCAAAGGATCAGATCGAACACAATAAAGTGACTGACATTGTAATGACCCTTCCCAGTCAGCAGCAGAAAGTCCTGGAGTCACTGATATTCTTAACAAAACATAAAGAAGAAATCACATCAGGCAGACTCTACGATGTGTATAAAGACATAACTAAGGGTGATTCTGTATCATACAGACGAATTTTTGATTTTATCAATGAACTAGAAATGTTAGGACTTATATCAACAAAAACAGTTTCACGTGGAAGGGGTAAGGGAAGAACAAATCTTATTACATTACAATGTGACATGGAGCTATTGGAAGATGCAATGTGGAGTGGTTGAATGTTAAATTCTCCCACACTTTTATAATATTCTTATTCTTTTTCACTCTTTTTAAACGATAATCGACCAATTTTAAGTATTTATTGTCCATATTAACGTTTTTATTATTCATATTCACTTTTTTTCAATCCTAAAATCAGTATTAAAATTTAGTATAGGCCAATAGTTTTTAAAATACATTATTTGATAATTGTTTTTAACAGAGCCATACGCACGGGAACTCCGTAAAAAGCTTGTTGGAAGTACCTTCCATAGGATGTGTTGTCCACGTCATGGGAGATTTCATCAACACGGGGTAGAGGATGCATTACAATGGCTTCACTCCCTCTAAGAAGCTGGGAGTCAATGGTATAAGCTCCTTTTATTTTCAAATATTCCTGTGGATCCGGAAATCTTTCTTTCTGTATTCTGGTAACATACAAAACATCAGCATAAGCCAGAACATCTCTTATATCCTCTGTTTCCTGAACACTCACCCCGGCATCTGCCAGATCATGGAGAATTTCACGGGGCATTTTAAGTTCTGGTGGTGACACAAAACTCATTTTGGCTCCGAACATGGCCAGTGCATATGAAAGAGAGTGTACGGTTCTACCATACTTCAAATCTCCCACCAGTGCCACGTGCAGTTCTTCAATATCACCTAAAATCCTTTTCATGGTGTATAAGTCCAGTAATGTCTGGGTAGGATGTTGCCCTGCACCATCACCAGCATTGATCACAGGAACGTCCACCATTTCAGACACATAACGGGCTGTACCTTCCATGTTATGGCGAATTACCATTGCATCAGTGTATTCTGCAACGATACGAACAGTGTCAGTTAAATTTTCACCTTTAGCAACAGAACTTGTTCCAGCCTCGGCAAAACCAACAGTACTCCCACCTAACCGTTTCATGGCAGTCTCAAATGAAAGGCGAGTTCTGGTGGAAGCTTCGTAAAACAACATTCCCAGAAGAGATCCAGAAAGCACATCAGATTTCTCTTGAGAACGGGCAACGGGTTCCATTTCTTCTGCTAATTTTAGAATGTATTCAATATCCCCCTTACTAAAGTCTTTAATGGAAATTATATTTTTTAAATTGAACCCCATACTGTTCACCACATATTGTTTACATTCTTTTATTATTCTCTTTAAAACATTATATCTTTAATAACATTATCATTTACATCACGTTTTTTTTGATTATTTATTTTTCAACTTACTTTGTTTGAAAATACAACAATTGACATTCATCAATCCTCAAAGTTTCCTTCCAATGGTTAAATAACCTGTATGGCCAGTCATCCTTGTTTTGGGACGTACACCCTTATCTTTCACTTCCATCTCACGCACCAAACATTCTAAACTCTTCAAATCAGAAAAATCACGTTTTTTAAGGATTCTGGTGAAGAGTTTCACCTGGTCTATGTAAGGAGTGTATGCCACCACAAATCCTCCAATTTTAAGGGAGGCTCTGGCATGTTCCACCACCTCCCATGGTTTGGGCAGATCCAGAAATACCAGATTCACTCCATCTTCATCAATACCTTCACTAACATCCTGACATTTCAGGGTTACATTCTGAAGGTCGAAGCCTTGTATGTTTTTTTCCGCCACCTGGGCAAAATCTTCCCTTAATTCATAGGAGTAAACATGTCCATTTTCTCCCACCAGATTTCCCAGGAATATGGTGGCTGCACCAGCACCAGTTCCGGCTTCCACCACTTGCTGCCCATATCCCAGTCCTGTGTAGGCAGCCATAACACCCAAATCTTTAGGGAGGATTATGGAACATCTCCGCTCCATGAGTTCAATGTAATCGTTTACATTGGCCTCTAACACTCTGAATTCCCTGCCAAGATGGGTTTTTAAAACATCTCCAGAGCTGCTATTTTCAATCTCCTCTTTTTTAATATAACCATGATCAGTGTGCAGGTCATCGTTACCTGTCAAAAATTTTTTACCCCTTTCATTGATTAGTATTTTCATTTATCATCATTTCCCTTACTTTTTTTTCTTAATTGATATTCTTTTTCGGGTTTATCTTTACCCTTCACTATAGATGTCTGCAACTGGTCAAATTCATCTGATGAAAGCAGGTAATTAGATTCAATTATTTCCCGGATACTTTTGGCGATTATATTTCCAATTCCTTCCACCTTTTTCAGGTCATCTGCACTGGCACTGAAAACACCATCTACACTTTTAAACTCTTCTAAAAGTTTTCGGGCAGTTACCGGGCCAACATTGGGCAGTGATTCAACAATGAAAAGTTGCTGTTCTTTCAGGGTTAAGGGTTTTTTCTCTGTCCGTACTTGCACATCATGGGGGCCCCTTTCAACTTCTCGCTTAGCAAGCCGATGGATCATGGCTGCAGTATCCTCAGGATTGCGGGTAGGTATTAGGGGTAGGTTGAAATCAACTGCCAGACTAGCCAGAGCCCCTCGGATAGCGTTTGGGTGTAATCCACTGCTGTAGAGATCTTGTCCTTCCAAGATCATCACTGGCCGGGGGAAGTTCTTTACCAGTTCCTTGGCCTGTTTGTACAATCTTTTATCAAGTAATGAGCTTACAAAGTCTTTACTACTTTTTCTTTCCACCGCCACCTGGGAACTTATTTGGTAATCCGCAACTGGAAGGTTGGTGAATTTAACGTTCACCTCCATGTTGCTTAATTCCCTGGTAACACCTGACCGGGCCTCACGGTGATCGATGTACACCATCAACTGTTTTTCATTGTTATCGGTATTTTTTTTCCTGTCCAGAACTTTAACATCCTCTTCATCAGCTACCAACGGTTTTTCAGGCTGATCATATCCATCGGCCAGTTGTCGTTTCATTCTTCTTTCTCGATGTACGCTGGAATAATAGAATGATTCGTCCCTGGTGTTTTTGGTGATGAGAACTATCATACGGCCCTTAGTAGTTCTTCCAGTTCGGCCACGTCTCTGGATCATCCTTATCTCCGAGGGGACTGGTTCGTATAGCACCACTAGATCCACAGTGGGAATGTCTATACCTTCCTCTGCTACACTGGTGGACACCAGTACCTGGTAAGTCTTCATCCGGAATGATTTAATGATCTTTTTCTGCTCTTTTTGGGTGAGTCCTTTTTCTGTCTCCCGATTTGCCTGTCCAAAAAACTTCACAGCCTTAATACCTTCACTTTGGCACTTATCATGGATCTCGTTAACTGTATCCCGGTACTGGCTGAACACAATAACCTGTTGGTTATTTTTTTCGGCTTTTTTAAGGATTTTCATCAGTTTTCCCAGTTTAGGATGTTCCACTCCTTTTTTATGAGCTTTTCTGGTTAGATAAACAGAGTTTTTAAAGTGTTCATCATTAAAAAGTCCTTTCGCTGCTTTGGTCTTTTTTTGTCGCATTCTTTGAAAGTAAGAGTCCAGGTTACTGATACCCTGCGTTTCTAAAAGTTCCAATGCGTGTATCACACTGAAAACAGCGGTTAACATGGAAATTGCCAGGAGACAGTTTCTGGGGGGTTTTACACTTCGTGACATCCGGTTTTGTACTTTTCCCCGGGCCCTTAGAATATCTTTCTTGGTAACCTGGTGGACGGAACTGATCACTCCCAGTTTTTTCAAACCCTTAAGACGATTTTTAAGAACAGTATCCAGATGGCTTTTTATGGCCAGTTGTTCCTTTTTTAAGTCTACTTTGACCCATTCTACTTCAATGGGGTTGAAGTATGGTTTGACATCAGGGTCATCCTCATTTTTCACCACTACTTCGTTGATGAAAAGATTCTGGCACACTTGCTGGATTCGTTCTTCTTCCCCACCTGGTGAGGCAGTTAACCCCAGTACAAGGGGATTTTCAGCTTTTTGAGAGTATCGGTTTGCCAGAAACACGTAGGAATAGGATCCAGTCCCCCGGTGACATTCATCGAATATCAACAGTGAAACATCTTTGAGAGAATAGCGTCCGGCTATTATGTCTGATTCAATGGTTTGGGGAGTGGCACAGATGATTTGAGAATCATACCATCTTTGAACACGTTCTTCTAACTTTATAGCGCCAGTTAAACTACTGGTTGTTGTTTTAAGGAAATTTCGGAAGGTTTCTTCGTGCTGTACTACCAGTGGTTTGGTAGGGGCTAAAAGGAGAATTTTACTATCTGGATATTTTTTAAGTCGTTCTGCAGCCACCAAAGCAGCCACAATAGTTTTACCCAAAGCTGTGGGGGCCACTATCATAGTATTCCCCTTTTTAATCACATTAGCTGCGAGTACCTGCTGATAAAGACGAGCTTCTATTTTTTCAGGGTTTATTAGAGGGTGTTGTATCCACCTTACCGATTTTGTTGAAGGGTGGGTTTCTTTTTGATGTTTATTTTCAACCATTTTTAATATCCTGAGTTTGGTTTGTTAGAATGACATATCTTGAACTAATACTATGTTTGCAATCTATAAAACTATTACAAAAATTAAAATCAATGGACGATAAAATAATCAAATTTATTCTAAATATGTGGAATCACGGTCTAAAAGAAGATTTGTGGATTTTTAGGAGAATATCCATAGTTACATCATATTTACTTGGATTCTATTTTATCAACTTTAAAATGATACTAAAATCAGTTAGGGTAAAATTTTATTGTGGATCCTTTTTCACTTGAAGACGATTATATCGAATAATAAAAAATAAGTGTTAATCCCCAAAAAAAGAAAGGGGGGAAGATTTTTTTATCGAGCACGGAAGTAACCAAACCCTATCAAACAGACCAACGCTATCACACCAACAATAGCCGCGGCTGGTAAACTGGAATCAGAAGTACCAGAATTACTTTCTTCTGAAACTTCATAAGCTTTAGCCTGTCCCTGTTCACCTGGACTGACACTTTCTTGAGATTCGGACTGTTCACTAGCTTCACCAACAACTCCACTACTTTGAGAGGAGGACTGGGAAGTAGTACCAGTAGATTGAGGCTGACTTGAATATTGGGGTTGAGTCTGCGATGGTGTTGGACTTGGAGCAAATCGTGCTTGTCCTGTTGCTTCATACATTTTAGTATTCAACTTGGAAAGCATGTCTGGGTTCAGATAAGTGGATGCCCACTCAACTAGGGCCATGTTAGCACATGTGCAATCACAACAAGCTACCCCACTGGTAATAACGGATTCAGCCCATTGATTAGCCAAATCCATTTTTATGGCGTCATTAGTCTGCCAGTATTCTTTCCGAGCTGCATCCATCATTTTAGCATACATGGATTGTGCAGCATATGGATTGTTGGAATTAAACCAATTTTTAATACCTAAACCATATTTATCCTGCACATACACCTTATACGCATCATCCCACATTCCATTAGTCACTGAACCCGGACTGGTTACATCCCACATGAACATATTTTCCACAAAGCCAGTGATTGCACGGGCACCCGCTGATCCGTGACCTTGCATGGCCAGAATCCATTTGGGGTTATAGTATGTGGTCCTCACATCCTTAGCCAGAGATTCAGAAAGGGATTCAATAAGGGGATTATTTGGGTTTTCTAGGTTGCTGATCCACATTAAGGGATCATTACCAGAAACAGTTCTAATGGCCAGTCCTAAACCACCAAAGTAGGCAGCGTAGTCATCTCCACTTAGTAACGTGTTGGCGTCGACGTACCTTCTGAACATAGCAACCTGACTGGAAGCAAGGTTCATGCTGTAAAGGTCAGACGTGTGCACTGAACTTCCACCTAATCCATAGACATTTCCAAAGGTTTCAATGTAGGAGTCAGCCAGTTTTTCGTCTGATTCCCAAGTGTCACTCATAACAATAGCATCTTCCAATGGATTATGATGATTTCCAGGTTCTTGTGAGAATATACGTGACGTGCTGGCATTTATAGCCTGGGTTTCATTGTATCCTAGTGCAATTAGTTGCTGATAGATGGCTTCAGAATTTAACTTGACATAATTGGGATATGTAGTGTCATTAGCGGTTGCTGCTAATCTAATGGCTTTATCCAAGACGTCTAAAGTGTAAGGATAGTCGTTGAGATAAAGTGCAGTTGTAGTTACCAAGACATCGATTCTTGGTCTTCCCAGATTTTCAATGAGTTCCACACCAGTTATGTACTTGGAAACAGGATCTCGAATAGGTTTTACACCCAAAAGGTACAATATTTCTGCTTCCATAACCCCTTTATCTTGTATGGTGTGTGTGGCCCAGAGCATGAAGGCGATTTTGGTTGGGCACTCTCCTTTTTCTTGCAGATAACGAGCAAGCATTTCATCAACAAGTTGTACTCCAATATTCCACGCTTCTTCTGTTGGCATTACTCTAGGATCGAAGGAATAAAGGTTAGTACCTGTTGGAAGAACTTCAGGATTCTTAATAGGATCACCCATAGCTCCAGAAGGAACATAACCTCCATTAAGTGCCTCGAGTAAACTATCAATTTCCTGATTACATTCACCTAAATAACCTTTGTATTTTATAGCTAGGTTAAGGTAATTAGTCATTTCTGGAGATTCTTTTCCTAAAACTGCGTTTTGGGCCTCTGAAACTGTTTTGTTCTGTATTAAGGTTTGATTTAGCAGCTGATAGATCTGTTCATCGGTTAAGTTATTGTTTTGCATGTACTCTCTAAAATTATATCCAAGGAGCGATTGTACCATGTAGAGCATTTTATCTCCTGTGGGAACTGTTCCCAGAATATGCAGACCATTGGTTATGAATTCCGATTCAAGTTCTGTCAGATAGTCATGAATTTTATCTGCAAATGCATCGAAATTTGTTGTTGCCAGGGTCATATCTAGGTTAAGGTCCTCGTTGAGTTTTAAATCCAGGACCAGTTGAGTAATGCTTTTTTTGTATTCTTCTTTAACACTGAGATCTATGGTGGTTTCGTACTGTTCTATTTTATCTGAAAGTACGGCCAAGTCTCCGTAAAGCCCGGCTATGGTCATTGAGGGTATTAAATGACTGATGATTACTGCATTTTGCCTTCTTTTAGGTAGAGTACTTTCACTTCCTTCTACCGTGAATACATATATCACAGGCATGTCCTGGCTGACTATTGCTGGCCAGTCATTTTCACAGTCAAGTCCAGATCCACTTTTACCAGGTAGCCAAGCTACAGTTCCGTGTTTTCCAAAGTCAATTACTGCATCTGCACCGAATCCATTGTTGAGCCAGAAGTAGAAAGCCAGGTATTGGTGAGTTGGTGGCACAGTTCCACTGTGGTAAAGTGCGTCCTGATCCTGGTTGTATCCACGTGAGGGTTCTGGTGCTATTATAACATTACCAAACTGGATCACGGGTAGAACCAGATATTTTTTACCATTTTTTTCGTACATCATGATGTCACCTGGTGGTTCTCCCCACATATCAATGACTTCTTGACGTTTAGCGGCGTTTAAACTGTTAAACCAGTTTAAATATTCTTCTTCAGATATTAAAATTACTGGGTAGTTCTCAACCAGTTTTTTTAATTCTCCTGGTGCCCAGAGTCCAATGTTCAAGCCCTGATTCCTGGTGAGATTAACCAACGTTTCAGTATCAGGTAACGGTTCCTTACCTAAATTGTATCCGCTGTCTTTCAAAGCCTGCAATAGTTCTGGTATACTGGCGTAAACATCTAAATGAGATGCTCCTACTCCTTTATCTTTACCAGTTGGACTCCAGTAGACAATAGCTACTTTTTTCTCGGAGTTTGGAGTGTATTTTGGGTTGAGTTTAATCCATGCCTTGCAGCAGTCAACCATCCACTGAATTTGTCTGTCGATAGGAACATTTATCGTGATACCCGCTGCGGTTTTTTCTTCTGAAGCAATAACAATTGGTTCAATGATTCCCTGTATTTCCATGTTGGCCATAGTGTAAGATAGATCACTAGAAGAAACACCTATAGTTGCATTTAACCACTCTTCGTATGTTCCATCGGAAGTCAATGCCTTTACAATAGGCACGTTCAAACGTTCCAGTTCGACAGTTACGTTATCCAAAGGGATCACTGTGTTCCAGCTAGCTGCTCTGTAGTGGATTATTAGATCAGCAATGGATGCATCATCTTTTATTAGATATTGGTCAACGACTGGTTGTCCTTGCGCATATCCTTCGTGATCGTAGAAGTAAGGTACAACGTTGTAATCAAGTGCTTCAAAAGCTCTTACCAGTGCATCAATAACTGCAGTGTTTAAATTATTGTAGGCACTTTGTCCAAAACAGATAGCTACTGTTGGTTGGGCACTGTCATAGTTCGTATACCAGCTTAAGTAACTGGTTAAATTAGTGAAGTATGTGGTGGCATCAGGGTGGTATATTCCTTCTTTAGGAAGTTTTATTGGGGTTAGTGGATTTCCACCTGCATTAATTGAGTTTAAATCCAATAATTTAACGCAGAGATAATCTATCAGATTGTTTGAATTGTGAACACTGGTGGTGGTCATGTACAAATTTGTATTTTTCCAGTAGGTAGGGATCCAGGAATGTTGGGTCATGTTAACATTACCCACTTCTCTCCAATCAGCAATGCTGTATATGGCTCGGGTAGCGACTATAGTATTAGATGCCATGGCTTCCTGAAGTCGAATTTTTAGAGATTCATAGTCTGGTGTGCTGGGCCATATTGCATCTACAAAGATCATGTCGAAACTTTTGAAGTCCATATCTGATGGTATGGCATTTTTTCTTATTATGGTACTTTCAATGTCCTGTCTATTGTTTATGGCTGCAATTAACGCAGGGGATATGTTTGAAGTTCCTCCAAGGCCTCCAAGAAGGAATAAAACCTTTGGTTTACCAAGATGGAAATCAACATTGCCTGTCTGTAGTTGACTGCTATTTTCGGAAACATTGGTTGTTACTTGCTGGGATGATGGTTTATGATTGGGGTAATTTGCGGTTACATTAAAACCGGTTAAATTACTTAAAAATTGTAACTCGTATTTTCCATCTGGACCAGTTAAAGTACTGGCCAGCAATTCACCATCATTTTCCGCATTTACAGTCACTTGAGGGAATGGTTCATTGGTTGTACAGTCTAAAACTTGCCCTTTAATCACTGTATTCAACAACTGGTTTTCAGAAACCGAATTATTTTCTATATCATGGGGGTCTGTTGTTGAAATTGGATTCTGCTCTATCACCCCATCCGTGGTTTTTTCTGCTGATACTGCTCCAGAAAGAGCTAATGTGAAAACAAGGCAGGTTAATAATAGAAACATTTGTTTTGTCACCTGTTTTCTCATATTTTTTCACCTCCTTTTTTTTAATATTATATTTGGGTCAGCATTACTAGTGTAATACAATATATATACTTTTATCTTATTACTAAAATAAAAAATAGAGTTTAATCGTAATACAAATTTAATAAGTAATAAAAAATTATTGATTTTCCACGATTTTTCAATAAATAAAATTTAAGTTACATAAACATTAATCACGATTTATCATGATTAAAAATTAGAAATTTAGCTTTATTTTCATTTTTGATATTTAAATTTATTAAAAACGGGGTAATCACACCAATTATGGATGTATTATGCAAACTAGAATCGGATGTTCCAGAATTACCCCGCGTGGAAACCTCATAAGCCTTATCTTCGCCCGATCACCACGAATTCTAAAAAATCAGAGTACAAAGTTTAAAAAAAGCAGGGGGGGGAGGCTGAGTTTTGTTCCTAATAAGTCTTCTCACAGACATTACTACTATGTGACGTTTCTAGATTTCTAATCATTTTCAATGTTGTGTGGGGTAGTATTCAACCAAACCCCAATTTTCCTAGAGTTCAGTGTTGAGGAGGGGGTTAGTATATTGATTTATCTGAATTGAAAGCTTTGGAAAATAAGAAAAATAATGTTAATCCCATAAATTAACTTTTTATGGATATCAAATTCTTCCAGTCATCAAATACTACATCTAATCCGCACATACTGGGCACGTAGTTTGCTGCCTTGGCAGAATCAACACCGATCACTTTAAAACCCAGGTCTTCTATAGGAGCTACCACCATGCAGGTATCACAGACAACATGACCACCTGCCTTTTCAATGGTTTTAGTGTAGCCCATTCTATCAGAAGCAGCTTTAATGGAGATGGAGGTGCACACCCACAATTCATTGTCAAGCCGTTTATCCGTTAAAAACCTGGCAACTTCACCGATCTCTTCTAAAGAAGCATGAGGACATCCAAGACATACCAAATCCGGTTTTTTGCTGGAAATGGATAGTTTTTCCCGGGTTTCTTTGACATTTTCCCGGGTTATGGTTAATTTATCCAAATTGGCAAGCTGTTTATTTACATCCTTATATTCTGGAGTTACCTTCTCCACATGGTAAAGAGCCACAGCTCCTGAAGAAGCCAGCGCAGCACCTAGGGCTTTTAACTCGTTAACTTTTGGGATTTTTTGCTTGTTACTTTTTAATTGGAAATAGGGCACACCACTTCCCACTGTTTTCCCAACCTGGTATCCCAGTGCACCGTAATCAGAGCCATTTAAGGGGGTTTCAACCTCTACCAGCAGGTTGGGAATTCTTCCTTCATCCAAATGGTAACCGTAATTAGGGGTTCTTCCACATATGGCTGCGGATAATGCTCCTGGACCTCCTTCCCTGTTGGTCCGGGCTCCCAAAACTGAGTTAGCATAACAAACAGCAGACGACTCTGACCAGGCAACGTGACTGCCTAATATGGGCACATTACCTACAAGGTAGGGAGTGCAGGTGCAGGTGGTGCTGATTCCCATTTTACGGTAGGAGTCTACAATAAGGAGCTGTTTTTTGGTGAATTCTTCACTAAAACCAAGTTCATGCCACTGGTCCAGATCAACGCCTGCCGGGTTGAGGGTGCTGGGAACACGAACCTGGGCACCTTCACCAACCAGATCCTCCAGGTACTCTAAACCTGCATCCCCAATGGTTTTGTAGGAAACTCCGGATATTTGGGCGGATACTACTTCTACCATACCATTGGCTTGGTAAATATCTCCCAGAGCAACCAAAATTTCCATGGATTTTGCCACAGCAGGCCCATATTCGCCTGCATACATTTTTTCCTCTTCTCGGGTAAGATGCATGAAATGCCTCATTTGTAGATTTTTTAATTCTTAGATATTTATTTAGTTCTCAGAATCCTTTTTTAGTTCTTAAAATCTCCTTCAAATTTGGAAAAGGAGTTAAATTGACAGTAACTGTAAATTATGTTGCATTGGTTTTATTCAGCCACTGAGTTGGGTGCTTACAATATCATTAACCAAATTTTTGAAGTTTTCAAGTTCCCTGTAGGGCACCACAGCACCGGCAGCAATGGTATGCCCGCCACCAGCACCGTTAAAGCTTTTAGCCGCCTGTTCAAGTGCAAATCCTAGGTTAACTCCTTTACCAGTCATCTTCATAGTGGTGCGGCCAGAAACCTTGATCTGGTCATGCATTCGTGACAGGGTTATAACTGGCTTTTGAGGATTTAGAAGATCCAGGTCAATGCCTAAACTAGCTAAAGTTCCCATGATCTTCTTTTTTTCCTTATCTTCAGTGTAGATGTACTGGACACATTCCATTTCCTGAGAACCCTCTCTCCTGATCCAGCTGATACCTTTGATAAGGGAGTCATGGTATTTGTTGAGAAATTCCACCCCTTCAGCTACAGCAGACTCCCGATCACCTAAACAAATGCTCAAACCAACAGAATAACGTTTGTTTTTACCACAAGCATCTAAAATTTCAGCGTAATTTTCCAGATTTCTCAGTGCAGGGTTTTCTTTAGGGATACTGTACACGTTACCGAAGATTTGGGGATTCAATTTGGTTAACTGTTCTGTGAGGAAGTCTTTCTCTTCATTGGCCAGGTCCGTGAATTTTATACCGTAAGATATGCCTATTTTTTCCAGAAAGGCCTGGCTTCCTTCAAGATCTCCTGATATTCCAGGAATTGCCGGTTGGAAGGTGTGAGCAAGGGCTTTGTAGAGTGGTTCGACCTTGGAGGCTATTTTGAGATCTTCTTGCTCTTCAACCACCCCAGATTTAGTTGCCTCGGTAAGGATGGTTTGATTGACTCCTTGAAAACCATTAGAGTATTGCATATCTCCAAAAGCACCTACCAGGGCCAATCCTGACAATTCTACTTTTTTTAATGGGCGTACAGTTAGATATGTTACTCCGGATGCACTTACATCACGGGTTCCGTCCAGTCCAAATAGATGTGGATTTACATGTATCAAACTTTCCGCATCGTCTCCGGTTTGGTCCATGGTCTGATGGTGGTCTGCGATTATGGCCTGACCATTGAGTCGGCTGATTCTTTCCACAAAACCACTACCCATGTCACAGAAAAAGAAGAGTTCATATTTTTCCCTGGCAAGACGATTTAGGACTTCCTCTTTAAGTCGAGGGACCATGGTAACATGAAATTTCCCTCCTTCTTGTGATATGGCATTGCAGATAACACCTGCAGCCGATATGCCATCCGAATCATTGTGGGAGATCACTCTCACCACATGATCACCATCTAAATGCTCTTTGAGGAGCACACCTGCTTCTTCAGCCCTATTTAACAAGTAGTGCTGCTTGTTTTGGTTCATATCTCCATCCTTCAGGGAGTACTCCTTCTCGGGTGTAATATTTCACCAGTCTTCTGATTCGGGATTCAACCAGTTGCAGACCCCGTTTAGTGTGTAGGTCTTTGGGGTTTTCTTTAAGGTGGTCCCTGATGTTCACTGCTTTACGGATGAGGTTCATGAGATCTTCAGGGTATTCTTCGGTCTGGCCGTGTTTTTCCAGGATCTTGGTTATTTTCATGTCTGTTACACTTTTAACGTCCGGAATTCCGTACTGGTCTCTCAGGATTACTCCGATGACACTGGTTGATTTTCCTTCTTTTCTAAGTTTTAAAATTATTTCTTCTATTTCTTCGGTTGAGTATTCAACCCATTCAGGCTTTGCTGCCATTAAATCACCTCTATAATCTTCAATTTTCTTTATTAATCAATTAACCTGATATTTAATTAGTTCATTTTAATTAGTTCATCTATAAGTCAACTGGGGTTTAAGATTAATTAATTCCTGGTGACTATAAATCTTTATACCAGCAGGCAAAATTCTCCAGGGAACGTCGGCGATGGGATAACTCATTTTTTTCTTCTCTAGTGAGCTCACCGAAGGTCTTATCGTATCCTTCTGGTATGAAAAGTGGATCGTATGCGAAGCCATGCTTTCCTTTTTCTTGATGTGCTATTTGCCCTCCGACTACGCCTAAAAAAGTCTTGGGCTCGGTCTTGGGTGTTGCAAACCCAATTACCGACCTGAACTCAGCGTAACGGTCTTGGACATTGTCCATCAGTTTTAAAATGCCCGAATTACCCAGGGTGTCTTGCACGTAAGATGAATAGGTACCCGGAAACCATTTAAGAGAGCGAATAAACAGACCAGCATCTTCTACAATGATTGGTTTTTCCAATCGTCTGGCAACATCTTTTCCTCCGAAGATGGAAACGTCTGCCAGTTCTCCTTGGATTTCTGGGTAGCCCAGATCTATGTGTTCCAGTTCGATATCGAACTTTTGGAAGATTCCTTGAGCTTCTTTTACTTTGTGTTGGTTACCAGTTATAAAGGTTATGACTAAACTATCTTCATTTTTATTCATAATGTTTCACCGAAATAATAGATTCTTGGTTAGTAATAGCTTAAATCTTATCACAATAAGCGAACTTATTTCCTTATTTAGAATTTTTATTCAAAATTTTTAATCACAGAGAATTATGTTTTTAAAAGGTAAAGGCATATTTAATAAAAAGTTTAAGAAAAAGAAATTTCAATGGATAGTCATTTAATCAACTTTAATAACCACATTTTCCTCATTAAGGATTTTTTTATAAGCTTCGGCCTCAATAATAGTCTTTAACTTTGATAGAGGAAGTTGTATCCCCTTAGATTCAAGGCCTAATGCAATTTTTTTAATATCCTCATATTCTGCTTTTAAGGATATAACTTGATCATCACCATTTTTCAGGTATTTAACGCGTACTTCTGACTCAAACAGTTTATTTCCAGCTTCGATTGTCACTTTTCGGGAGTTAATCTCAAATGGGAGGGGGATGTGTTCTGTTTTAAAAGTTTTTATTCCTAATGTACCTAATTCCAGGGCAAGTAAAGCAGATACATCTTCCTGGTGTTGTTGGTCAACATCCACTAAAAAAATATATTCAACACGTCCTTTTTTAGTGATACCATTAAGGACGTGTATGTTTTTGGCTCCTTTCTCCATAGTCCTTTCAATCACGTAAGGCAAGCCTTCGGCTGGTAGATCATCAACAGTAGTCATCAACAGCATTGTTTACCTCATGGATTAAAGTTCTGCCATTATTTTTATAGCACGTTTACAAACTTCTTCTGCTCTTTGAATTCCTCCAGGAATTGCTGAAGATACGTATGCTCCATTCACGGCCTGTTTGGCTATTTCGTTTGGTGTTAGGTCGCTTCCCATTGCAGCAGCCACGGCTGACGGTACTATGATGTTTATAATAGTATGGCCACACAGTTGTAATTCGGTCACTGGAACAGCTGCTAATGGAATCACTTCCAATATGTCAGTTTTTTTGTTGATCACTGCATCTGGGATCACATTCTGGGATAAACCATCCAGTACTATTTTTTTTCCATCAATGGTTATTTCTACTGCTGCGTCTGTGTCGAATCCACAGTATCTTTTAAGGAAGGCATTAGGACTTCTTCTAGCGCATCCTTGGTAACGGGTTATATCTATCTTTATATCTTTTCCCATCATTTGACTGAAAAGGACACTGCAGGCATTTTCCACATTTTCCACTTTCTCATCGTCCAGCATGCGCACAATGTTATCCAGTTTGTTGCCTTCTTTCAGTTTATCGTAGGTGAATTTAGCTCGGTCAGATACTGCACGTGTTAGTCCACCATCTGTGGCCAGTATCATTGCTTTGGTCACTGGTCCTCTTTTAACCTGTTCTGATTTACGAGATATGGTGTTGGTGGCTACTTTGGCCAGTTCTGGTTCAAGCCAAAAGTTTTCTTTGATTTCTTTTATTTTTTCTGAGGCAGCCTCCAAGTCTCCATCGCTGCTGATGAGCACTTTCATGGCCAGTACCGCATCTGCAGTCATATGACCTAGTGGGGGTTGTAATGGTCCACCAGAGAAACCTGCACCAATGGCCAGGGATTCTTCGAATGAGGATAACATTTCTTCGAAGGCCATCATACCTATAACTGAAGGTCCTCCAATATCTTTTAATATAACACCCAAATCACCCACCAGGCGCGCGGTGTCATATTCCTCTCCGGTTCCTCTGATATGAAGTTTTTCAGGGAGTCCCGTTGCTTGAACTGCACCTACTCCGGCAACGTATGCACTGTTGTCTTTGAAAATTGCGCCGTATTCCTCCCCGACTTCGGAATCAGGATGGACTATTTCCAGTATAGCTGCAGCTCCAAATATTGCGGCGGTTATTGGGCTGGGGGGCATGCCTACGTTGGCATAAGCTTTTAACATACCCTTTGCCCCTGCGGCCGCGCCATTTTTCGCAATTTCTGGGAAAGCTACGTCTTCTCCTAGGGCTCCGTGGCCATAAAGTGGCCCTCCACCCACACCCATGGGCATGATGCTTCCGTCTACTTCGGGGATGATCTTATTCTCATAAACAGCATCATATACAGCTCTAACTGCCGCATATCCAGATATCCTGTTGTTTACCTTGGCGGTGGGCACGGCTATGACACCGCAACGATCTACTCCTGCGATTATCCTGGCCATTGCCCCTAACTTCCTGTTACCTGCGGGTACTCCTGCCTGGGCATTGGTACCTGCGAAATAACAAAGACAAGCACTTATGAGGGCGGCATTTGCTGGGTCAGCTCCTGCGAGCTCTGCTGCTTCTATTGCTTTTCTTAATACGTCATCTATCGGTAATCGTTGGACGTTGTGGTCAGTGAGTCTTATTTCTGTCCCCCTCAGAACATCTTCAGCAATGGAGTTTGCTGCGCATATGGCAGCGATGTTTAACATACCATGACCTTTGGTCAGAGCTTCTATCCGATCATTGGTCATCATATCTATATCGGAGGTTGAAGCCATAATTGCTGCAATTATTTCTTTTTCCATAGAATCACTGCGTATATTTTATGGAGATGGTTTCATATAATTTTTTTCCGACAACATGGTTCTATATTAACTTAGATCAAAAAATTATTATGTGGGATGCTTTATATGGAAGTTTTAAATCGTAATATCACTTTAAAATACTTGTTAAAATGGAAATAAACATTTAAAAAACTAGTGTGATCTAAACTAGTAGAGTTAATGGGCTGATATAATTATATCTTCCTTGAATGTTCCTACTCAATATTTTTTTGTGTGGTTATAAAAAAAATTATAACTTATAACTAATAAGTTATAACTTTCTAGTTATTTTTAGGAGGTGTAACGACCCCTGCTTTCAATTTCATTAATTTTACCCACAACTTCTTTACTATCTCTAGCACCGCCATATCCTTTAATTATGGCATCAAAACAGATCTGACTGATGTCATGGTGAATTCCATTAATGGCCTTCTTGAATACAAGAAGATCCACCCCCTTATCTTCAACCAGATCAGAGATTTTTCCCAGGCCAAAGTCGATAAAAACCAGTCTATAGTCCTCATTTTCCGTATTTGGACTTAAAATAATGTTACTGGTGGTGAGATCCCCATGGATTATGCTGCAGTCATGGAGGCGGGCCACATTTTCACCAATACCTTCTGAAATTGAAATTATTTCTGATATATCTAGGGGAGTTTTCTTGCTGAAAACTTCTTTAACTTCTTTTCCTGGAATTTTTTCCATGGTGATGATGCTTTCAGTCGGGTCCACATCGTAAATCAGGGGGGTAACAACCCCACAACGTTTTGCTTCTCCCAGGAGCTTTGCTTCTTTTTTGGTTCGCTTCTTGCGAAGATAGGTGTCAATCTCCCGGATTCTATATCCTTTGGGGATTCTCTTTTTTAGGAGCACTTCCTCACCAAGATAGTGATCAGGGTAGATGTTGGCCTCTGCACCTTTAGCCACTAATTCTGGAGGTAATTCCAGTTTCAGGGATGATTTTTCCCTCCAGGGAACATCCACCTTGTCGGTACGGTAACGCTGTATAACATTAGTATCCTTGATGGCCTGTTTAACACCATGTTTGTGCATTAAAAGACCCAACCAGGCTATCATAGCACCATTATCTCCACAGTATTTCATTTCTGGCATGTAAAACTCTGCGTAATGTTCTCTGGCCATGATCTCCAGCATCTTGCGCAGGTGCTGATTGGCGGCAACACCACCCACCAGCAGTACCTCTGACTTATTGGCATGGGCCAGTGCCCGTTCAGTCACCTCCACCAGCATGGAAAAAGCAGTTTCCTGCAGACTGTAACAGACATCTTCCAGACGAGATCCAGATTCATATTTACGGATGGCAGCAGTGAGCAACCCTGAGAAGGATAAATCCATACCCTTCACAGTGTAGGGTAATTTAATGTAATTTTCAGATTTTTTGGCCAGTTCTTCTACTCTGGGGCCCCCAGGATGTCCTAAACCAACTTCACGGCCGAACTGATCCAGACAGTTGCCAATGGCGATATCCAGGGTCTCTCCGAAGATCTGGTAACGACCAGAATCAAATGCAATCACCTGGGTGTTCCCTCCACTGACGTAGAGTGTCAGGGGGTCCTGGCATCCAGTAGTCAGCCTGCCAATTTCTACATGGCCTATGCAATGGTTCACACCTATTATGGGCACACCTAGCATGAGAGCCAGGCTACGTGCAGCTGTGGCCACGGTGCGTAGAGCAGGTCCCAGACCCGGTCCACGGGCAAAAGACACCAGATCAACATCGTCAAGCTCTAGATTGGCTTCTTCCAGTGCTTGTTTAATAAGCGGAATCAGGTTTTCAGCATGATGTTCGGCTGCCTCACGAGGATGTATTCCTCCCTTCTCTGGAATGAGAGCATTACCCTGGGAAGCCAGAATGTTGCCTTCAGAATCTACAATTCCCACACCAGTTTTCTCGGCTGTTCCCTCTAATCCTATACATATCAATTGGATCACACTTTAAAATTCTGAAAATGTTATTTTAATGAATTTAATCAATAAATTGATTTAGATTAGTTACGTTTAATTGATAGTTTCTTGTAATTCCTATGTTATGGTTACAAAATACAGTAACTTATTTGTCTGGTAACAAGTTTTTATTTTATATATCACCTCACCCTATCCTTTATAAGTGAAGGTTCACTAGTGGATTTTGGATTGATAACATGGATAAGACCGTTAAAAGTTTCGGATCACGAGACATACTACACAAACTACAGAATAAGGATTCATTATTTTTATGCGTAATTGCATCTACATTAACATCACGTATACCTGATATAACTGGTGCGGGAGCTTCACCTGAGCTCACTGATTACACACCAGCCGCAGATGTGGAGTTGATTGCTCATGGTGAACCCAAATGTCTTCCGGACATACCACAAACAGTGGTGGAAGATCAGGCCGCACCCACCCCAGCAGTAATCACTAAAGCATCCCTTGAAATGGCCGATATTCCTTTTTTAGTAGCGGATGCGGGTTCTGCTGTCAAACCCAACCTTCCCTATGTTAATATAAATGATAAACAGGGACAAAATATTTTAACCGGCAAAGCAGTTGAAAATCCCGGTAAAATATTTAACAAGGGTAAAATGTTGGGAGAAACCCTTTCCAGACTCACCAGTTACGTTGTAATTGGTGAAAGCACTCCTGCCGGCACCACCACTGCTTTAGGGGTTCTGGAGGCCATGGGCTATGATGCCTGGGGTAAGGTCAGTGGAAGCACACCGGAAAACCCCCACTCACTCAAACGCCAAACCGTGGAAAAAGGTCTTCAGGCAGCTGGTTTACTGGATAAAATTCCTCTGGATCCATACCAAGCAGTGGGGGCTGTTGGAGATCCAATGATTCCTGCAGTGGCAGGGATCACTGCAGGGAGTACTGTACCTGTGATTTTGGCAGGCGGAACACAGATGACTGCGGTGTGTGCATTCTTAAAAGAAGCAATCACTGATTTTAATTTTGATGAGGTTTCTATTGCCACCACCATATTCGTGGCCAAGGATGAAACTTCCGATATCAACTTCATTGCCCGGCAAATTGCACCATTGAACATATTTGCAGTTGACCCTGGATTTGAAAAATCAGAAACCCATGGACTTATAAATTACACCCGGGGAGTGGTTAAAGAAGGTGTTGGGGCTGGAGGGGCAATGCTAGCTGCTAATCTTAAAGGGGTCTCGGTAGATGATATCAGATTAAAAACAGAGGAACTTTGCCGGGAAATTTTTTAAGGGAGGATTAAAAAGGGATTTATCCCTTTTACCATGCGTTATCTAATTTGTTGGGAAAATTCAACCATTTTTCTAGTACCCGAAGGTTGGAAAATTGAAGATGCCTTCCTGGAAAAATACACCAATTAGACCTGGAAAAAGGATATAACAACTCAAAACAATAACCTCAAATGATGGGGGAGATGTTTAATGTCTGAAGATAGTAAAAATAAAAATTTTCCATATATCCGGCTTTCATATACTCTTCGTGAAAACAGTCCGGTTCACATAGGGCTAAATCCACTTAAAATTAAGCCCATCAACCGTATTAGTCTGGGAGATAACTATAACACTTCTTCAATCACAGCTGAAAACCATTGCGGAACTCACATAGATGCTCCAGCACACTTTGTTCTTGGTGGGAGATTTATTTCTGATTACGGGCCAGAAGAACTCAGATTTACACATCCTCTGGTTTTGGATTGCCCTAAAAAACCAGGGCAGTTGGTTGATGTGGAAGATGTTTCAAAAATTATTGATGATAACCTGGACTGTCTCCTGCTTTGCACAGGGTTTCATCAGTATCATGATACAGACCGGGAATTGTATCTTGAACAAAATCCTGGAATTTCTCCAGGGGCAGTTTACTATTTAAGGGATAATTTTCCTCATTTACGCTGTGTTGGAATAGATTCAGTATCTATGTCTCGATATGGTCATGCAAAAGAATCAATGGAAGTTCATCAAACTGCCTTTAGAAAGAATGAAGATTTTGGAAAACCTTTGTTGTTTGTGGAAGATTTGGACCTTTCAGGCATTGATAATAACACTCAGATCCAGGAAGTCCTGGTTGTGCCCTGGCAGGTGGGAGATCTTGATGGTGCTCCATGCACAGTTCTGGCTGAAATTTCTCAAAAATGAAATTAAATAAAATCGATTAAATTTAAAAATTCATAAATTGAGAATCATTCTGTTCTGTTATTTCCACATGAAAGTCAGAATTAAGGTTACAGCACCAACTATCCAGCAGTAGTAGGCAAATATTACCAGGCTGTGCTTTTGAATGTAGCTCATCATAAATTTAACAGCCAGGTAGCTGAATATCATTGCCGATAAAAACCCAGCAACTGCCACTCCCATGTTCGTATCAAAACTAACAATGTCTTTTGCTTGTATAAGCGCAGCACCCAGTATTGCAGGTATGGAAAGTAGGAAACTGTAACGGGCTGCTAATTTTCTTTCCAATCCTGAGAATATTCCGGCAGCTATGGTTGATCCAGAGCGGGATATTCCAGGGGCAATGGCAAATCCCTGGAAAAGTCCTATGACCAGCGAATTGGTGAAAGTAACTTCTTTAATCTGTTTATCTTCCTTATCCTTGTTTCTTTTGGCAATCCATTCTGCACCCCATAAAATAACTCCAGTTATGAGAAGGAAGAAACCAACTGCAGCAACTGAACTGAAGAGGGTTTCAAACTCATTTTTAAAGATCACTCCCATCAAACCGGCAGGGATGGTACCAACGATCACCAACCAGGTCAGTCTTTTAAATGAGTCTTCTTTGAGATTTTTTTTGAAGTTTCCCTGGAAAATGTCGATGATGCTGGATATAAAAGCCCGTATCATGGCTAAAATATCTTTCCAGAAGTATCCCACCACAGCGGTTATTGTTCCAACATGTAAAAGGGTGTCAAAGGCTAAACTTGATTTTACACCCATTATTTCAGGTACTATAACTAAATGAGCTGAGCTGCTGATGGGTAAAAATTCAGTTAAACCCTGAACAGCGCCCATGATAATTGCTTGAATAATGTCCATGAATAAATCTCCCTTTCTTTGATAATATCTTTATTTTCATTTTGTTAATTTGATGGTTTTCCTTACATCTCACTTACAAGAATTAATGACTACCTTTCCATGTAAACCCTGTGCTTATAACTTATAAATTGTAACTTATAAGTTATAACTTATTATTAATTCGTGCTTTAAATCATGTTAAAATATTTTTACACCTTTAATGGGGGTTTTTTTCAAATATTTATAATTACTTATTTCCTAAAAGTTTTAGCATTTTATTCAGATCAGCACACATCCAGAACATTCAATTTAATTAATTGTTAAACCGTAAAATAAAGTTTTTCCAGTTTTCAGTGTCATTTTACTTTAATTTACCTGCAATTTCCAACCAACTCTAACTGTTATAGTATTCTTGATGAATAAATCTCTAATTGGGTGTGTGAAAAAAATAACGGTAAAAAGGAATAAATAAAATTTTAACTAAATACATGTATTTTTAACTAAATAAAGGTCAGCCAACCATAAACATCATCTGCATCGGCTTTTAAAATTTCAAAAAACCGTTCCTGTAGTTTTTTTGTTATTTCGCCACGTTTCCCAGTACCCACAGTTATGCGGTCAACAGATCTGATGGGGGTGACTTCTGCTGCAGTGCCTGTTAGGAAGAGTTCATCAGCAGTATAAAGCATTTCCCGAGGGATTTCTTCTTCTCTAACTTCTAAATCCATATCTTTTGCCAGGGTTATTATCGAATTCCTGGTTATCCCATCCAGCAAGGAAGAAGCACGTGGTGGTGTCTGTAAAACTCCGTTTTTAACTATAAAAATGTTTTCTCCACTTCCTTCACTGACCATTCCCTGGTAATCCAGCATTATTGCTTCATCATAATTGTTGGCTACGGCTTCCATCTTGGCCAACTGGCTGTTCATGTAGTTGGACCCTGCCTTGGCCATATTGGGCATGGTGTCAGGGGCCATACGGCGCCAAGTGGATACACCCACATCCACACCCAGTTCAAGGGCTTCCTCTCCCAAGTATTTTCCCCAGGCCCAAACAGCAATAATGGACTCAACAGGACAATTCAAGGGATATACTCCCAGTTCTCCGTATCCACGGAATATGGCCGGGCGAATATAGCATGCATCAAGTTCATTTATCTTTATGGTGTCAACGATGGCTTGACAGAATTCATCCTGGGTGTAAGGGATTTCCATCCGATAGATCTTGGCCGAATTATACAGTCGCTCCACATGTTCTTTTAACCGGAGTATTGCCGGCCCCTTTTTAGTATTATAACATCGTATTCCTTCAAACACGCTTGATCCGTAGTGAACCACATGAGATAATGCGTGAACATTTGCTTCTTTCCAATCAACGAACTCTCCATTAAACCATATTTTTCCTGACTCGTCAAAGGCCATTAATATCCCTCATAAAAAATAAATATATTTAGATAGATTCTTCCCAAATCTATTGGTCAAACTAGTTATTAAATTGTATTTCCCATCATTGTTTTTATGACAAGTCTGATCTTGGAAAACTTTATATAATCTAGCAGCCAAACCATGGAAGTGCTAACTATGGGCCGGTGGTCTAGGGGTATGATACCTCGCTTACAACGAGGTGATCAGGAGTTCGAATCTCCTCCGGCCCACTCTTAAAATCTTTATTTAGTCTTTGTTTCTTTAAAAAAGTAGATAAATCCTTTTAAAATCTTATTAAATCTTTAAGGGCCGGTGGTCTAGGGGTATGATACCTCGCTCACACCGAGGTGATCAGGAGTTCGAATCTCCTCCGGCCCATTCTGCTTTCTTGTAACTGATTCGGATATTGCTCTTCACAAATTACGTGTGGCTATGATAAAATTAACATCATACTGGGTCACACTTCAAATACTTCTTCACTTTTTTAAGAATTCTTCGGTGTGCAGAAAAATGGGATTCTTCCACTTAACTGGTAGAAAAAGTTATTTCTCAAGTTGGCAAAAATCCATTTTTACTATTTAAAACTAGAGTATTCCCTATTTAAAACTAATTTTTAAAAATTTTAAGTTAATTTATAGTTTAAAAGAATATAATGGCAAGAACGTAGATCACCAGGACAACGAAGAATACAATGGTTCCTTTGGTTAGAATAGTATTCAAATCACGATCTGAAACTAGCACCAAGCCATAAGATAGCAAAGCAGCGATTATTATTTTATAAATGCCAAATGTGGCTGTGTTTGTCCCGTTACTCATGAAATAGGTAATGAGCGATGAGAGTAGAAAGACAATAATGATTAATGACACGGTATTGGTGAGGATTGGTTTTAAACCAGGAGTTTCAGGTAAAGAAATGGATTTTGAGAACGCGCCATGGGTTTTACCCCTATCTAAACTACCCTTCCCACGACTGAAGAAACTGGAAGAATTTTTTGGAAATGATGACGCAGTTTTTGAAGACGGCGTGTATTCTTCGGTTGTTTCGGCAGCACCTGCCTCTTCTCCCTCATATACTTCAGCTCCACCATATTCACTCCTTTGAGCGGAGAATTTCTTGGCTAACACCATTAAACCATCTTTATCAATGGTTTTAATGTTCCTTCTACCAGCATAATTAATTGCACTGTTGGTGAAGTAGGAAGTGGTTACCACCACGACCTTAGAAGCTTTAAGGGTTTTTGCAACCATTTCCATTTCCTTCAAAACGTCTAAACCAACTTCCCATCGGTCATCATAGTTTTTACAGGCTACAACTACTCCAATATCGCCAAGAACGGTGGGCAGAACTCCATATATGTCAATAATGTGTCTGGAGGTCTGGAAGTTTCGGTAGACCTTGAAGCCGGATTCTTCCATTATCCTTGCCATGAACTTTATTAATCTGTTTTTGTCCAATTACCCCACCTTCAAACAGGGATGATTTAACATCAAATCATAATTTCATTATCTATTTGATTATACTATTTGTTTTCTACTTCTTTATACTTAAAACTGTTCCCTTCCTTAACCAGTAATCATCACGCAAACTATTTAGAGGTGAAGGTATAAATTTGCCCCTATGACCATTCTCCTCACTAATGATGATGGGGTAAACTCATCAGGCATCATGGCAGCCAAAAAAGCCGCCGAAAACCTGGGTGAATCTATTGTAGTGGCCCCAGCTACTCAGCAAAGTGGAATAGGACACGCATTGACTCTTTTTGAGCCTGTTAGAGTTACCAACACCAACATGCCTGATGGAACTGAAGCGCATATGGTTTCTGGAACCCCCACCGATGCGGTGATTATAGGAATCTTCCAAATTGCCCAAAAAAAGCCAGATTTAGTTATTTCTGGAATTAACATCGGAGAAAACCTGGGTAAATCTGAGTTAACGACATCTGGGACCATTGGAGCGGCCATGGAAGCTGCTGTTCATGGTGTCCCTGCACTTTCTGTATCATTGCAAGTGACTAGGGATGACATGAAATTCCACGACGGTCAGGTGGGAATAGACTTTTCTCATGCTGAAAAAATGACAGAGAAAGTGGCCAAGATGATACTGGATAAAGGTTTACCAAGTGGAGTTGATTTTTTAAATCTTAACATTCCATCTCACCCTAAAAGTGACGAAATCAAGCTTACAAGTTTGGGTGAGAGAATGTACCGGATACATATTCAAGAACGCCTCGATCCCAGAGGAAGGCCCTACTACTGGATAGATGGGGATTCTGTTGAGGATGATCAAAAAGGCACCGATGTACACACACTTAAACGCGAAAAATGTGCAACAGTAACCCCTATTACTTTGGATTCTACATCTCCTCTCGATCTAATGAATGATTGGCTGGAATAATTGGATTATTTTTAATACAAGTACAATTTTTTTGGGGATGATGGAAGCAATCGAACCATTTAGCTAATTAGTTCGGATTTCCCAAAGGATATTTTCCATGACTATCAAAGTATTCAACAGAAAATAGTTTGTTTATTAAAGTGATTTGATGATGGCCCGAGACGTCCGTAACAGGATAATAAAGAAGGGATCCCTGGTACAATACATTGGAACCAGAACCCAAGGAAAAGTAGAAGAAATATCCACAAACAATAACCGAACATGGGTTCGAATAGATTCCACAGGACTTTTGTACCGTTCTGATTATCTGGAGTTGTTTGATGGCCAACAACAGCCTCAAAAAAAATCAAAAAAGAAAATGAGTATCAAAGAGAAGGTATTGCGTTCCAGAGGATTCAGATCCATAGCTCCCACTGAGATCTCTGATCATAATGATGGTCCGGGGTATGGTGGAGGTTAATCAGTAGTTCATGGTCTTGGATTTGATGGGTATCACCAGTCTCTATTTTTCTGTTCAACCGGGTTCATCAAGGATCATCACTTCTACTGTAGACCAAAGCCATGAATTTAATGGTGATCTTATTGGGTTTTTATCAAAATATTTTCTACTGTAGATTAAATTTATCTTGGAATTGGTTGGCAGAATGAGCATATTTTCTACAGTAGAAGCCATTGAATATGGTCAAAAAAATGTTTATTTTGGTTAAAACGGTCAAAAAAGAGGTTATAGTACTTCTATTCCAAGAATGTCATTGGCACCTTTAAAAACATCCCTGGCAATCTGTGCACTGCCCACTGATCCAGAGGTGGGTGGAAGCATAACTACTCTTCCCATATCTTCAACTCTTTTTTTAAGTGCACTGTAGAAATCAAATGGGTCCTGCATGGATCCCACTGAACCAGTGAGTACCACTCCCTGAAGTTCTTCCTGGGCAACTCCAAACAGACCCCAAATTTCCATCACTATGGTCATGAGCATGGTCTCCATTGCCAGCTGGGCACGGGAATCTCCATTGCGATACTTTTCCAGGAGCACATCCTTGGCATGGGCAACTTTTTCATCTATCCCTGCCACTTTAACCGCCCCTGCACGGGAAAAACACTGATTGGCAGTGCGCGTGCCTTCATCAATATCACGAATCATCTTCAGATCAAGGGGACCATGAACAATACCCATGGAACCAAGACAGGCATCCACAGCTCCTTTGATTTTCCTGTTCTCCAGAAGAATGCTGACAGTGTTGGAGCTAATATCAGACACAATGAAATTCTCAAAACCGGTTTCAAGATGGGCATTGTAGCATATACTCACCTTTTCTGCACTGGCATGATGTGAATAAGCCGCTTTGAAACGAGGATCCATACACGGGGTGTTTTTATGCAGCCCGGGAATTAAAACAGTGGGAATTCCTGAGTTTTCAATATCTTCATAAACTGCGGTTCCTCCTCCAGTAACCTTCCCTGCCCCTTCAATGGAGAGAATCCCACGATCTTTAACCTTACTTAAGGGGGTTATTTTGTTTATGCCATCCCCCATGGCATAAGTGATGGCCATTAATTGGATGGAATCAAGTTTGACCCTTTTTGAAAGTTCTTCAACAGCGGAAACATCACCTGCTGAAAGTTCATCCCTACCAATCTTAAAATGAACAGGTTCATCGTGTAAAACTGTAAAAGAAACACCGGTAGTACCATGATCCATACCAACGAATACCATTTTTAGCCCACCATACAGATTTAGGTTATTAAGTATCAAATTAAGGAATTTATCTAATTGAAGATTTTAAAAAAATTGGGAATAAAAAAATAATAGAAGGGTTATTCTTCTAAACCGCAAAGTTTCCGCAGTTTTTTACCCTTTTTTTCAATTTCCAGTTCACTTTCAATGGCACGCATCCTGTTAAGCTGAGGTCGACCCGCCTGGTTCTCAATAGCCCATTCTTTAGCGAACTTACCAGTCTGAATCTCTTTCAAGATTTGTTTCATTTCTTTCCTGGATTCTTCGGTTATAACTCTATCTCTACGGGTCAGGCCTCCGAATTCTGCGGTGTTACTCACATCATTCCACATGCCAGCGAAGCCTTTCTGGTATATCAGATCTACAATTAATTTGAGTTCGTGGCAGGTTTCAAAGTACGCCACTTCTGGCTGGTAACCAGCTTCCACCAGGGTCTGGAAACCTGCTTTGATGAGTTCAGTGGCCCCTCCACATAGTACGGCCTGTTCTCCGAAGAGATCGGTTTCGGTCTCTTCTTTAAAAGTAGTTTCCAGAACACCTGCACGGGTGAGGCCGCTTCCCTGGCCCATGGCCAGAGCAATCTGCAGAGCATCACCAGTGTAATCTTGTTCCACAGCTACTAATCCAGGAACACCAAATCCATCTAAATATTGTTGTCTGACTGTGGAACCAGGCCCTTTAGGTGCTATCATGGTAATATTGACATTTTTTGGTGGTTTTATGTACTGATAGTGAATGTTGTATCCGTGGGAGAAGCTTATGGTGTTTCCCTCTTTAATACCATCTTTGATGTTTTTTTCGTAAACCTGGGCCTGTATCTCATCTGGAATGAGTATATGAATAACATCCGCTTCTTTGGACGCTGCTTCAACAGTCATAACTGGCATATCATGTTCAATTGCAGTTTCCCATGAGTCACCGCCTTTCCTAAGTCCTACAATAACATCTAACCCACTATCGGCCATGTTTCGGGATTGGGCCATTCCCTGACTTCCGTATCCTATAACGGCTACGGTTTTATCCTTAAGTACATCCATATTCACATCTTTTTCATAATAAATCTTCATATAAGGTCACCTCTTTTAAAATTGAAAAGAAATACCGTTTCGGGGTTATAAGAAATACTTTTACCTCAAATCGCTATGTCTAATAATTGTTGGAATTTCATTAATAAAGTTTACCCTGAAAAACTGGGGATAAAATGCTCTTAAAATCTAAAATACCGTAATGAAATCAAATATTTTAGAATAAAAATCACGGTAGCAACTTTTGATCGTAAATTGGCTGTAAAAAAATAGAAAAGAGGACTTCGTCTATTTAAACTCTTAAATAGTTTTTGAACCTCTTGATATGGCGGTTGGACCTGTACGGGCAATTTCTTTAATACCATAACTCTTAAGAAGGTCTATAAGAGCGTCTATTTTTTCAGGTGTTCCTGTGATCTCCAGTGTGAGATTTTCAGGCCCCACATCAACGATTCTTCCCCGGAATATGTTGGCATACTGAATGATCTCTGAACGGGCCCTTTCAGAAGTGGCATGGGTCTTGATCAGGCACAATTCCCTGGTCACTGTACCTTCTGCATCCAGGTCCCGGACTTTAATCACTTCGATGATCTTGTTCAGTTGCTTGGTAATCTGTTCCAGAACCCTTTCATCACCGGTAGAGATGATGGTCATACGCGCCAATCCGTCCTGTTCTGAGGGACCAACAGTGATACTGTCGATGTTGAAACCTCGACGGGTGAAAAGACCAGCAACACGCTGTAATACACCGGGTCGGTGCATTACAAGAGCACTTATGATATGATTCCGTTGCTCATCCATTTTTAGTCACCTCCAGTTTCCTGGGCAGAGGGCCGGTAGGGTATTTCATTTGGATTTTCCCGTTCAACCTTATATTCTCCCACAATCTCGGTTATACCACATCCTGGTGGCACCATGGGAAGAATTTCGTCAGGATCGATCATAACATCAATCAGACTGGGCTCTCCAGATTTTAAGGCCTCTTGGAGTGTTTCTTTCATCTCACCTGGACGTTCAACACGGTAAGCACCAACTCCAAATGATTCGGCCAGTTTAACAAAGTCAGGCATGGCTTTGAGTTTGGTATGGGAAATACGTTCATCATAGAATAATTTTTGCCACTGGGCCACCATTCCCAGATACCGGTTGTCCAGTACACAAACCACCACGGGGATGTCATATTCTTTAACAGTGGCCAGATCTTGGCAGACCATTAAAAAACCCCCATCTCCACAAACCGCTACCACGTCATTATCTGGCATGGCCACCTTTGCCCCCATGGCGGATGGGAATCCGAATCCCATGGTTCCCAGACCTCCTGATGATAGGAATTTTCGGGGATTCATGGAGGTGAAATAATGGGCCATCCACATCTGGTTCTGACCAACATCCGTGGTGAGGATGGTGTCATCAGTAACTGCTTCAGATATTTCCTTTATAACCTGTTGAGGTTTTAAAGGAACATCATCAAATGAAATTCGTGGCATGCAACTGGCACGGAAACTCTTAACATAATCCACCCAGTCAGGGGGGCCCTGGTCTTTAGTCTGGGATATCACCCGCACAAGATGGGAGAGGATGATCTTAGCATCACCCACAATGGGTAAATCCACAGCCACATTTTTCCCAATCTCGGCCGGGTCCACGTCAATATGAATCACTTTAGCATTAGGGGCGAATTTGGTCACATCTCCAGTGGTACGGTCTGAAAACCGACAACCTACAGCAATGAGGCAGTCACACTCATCCACTATCATGTTGGATGCCACACGCCCGTGCATTCCCAGCATACCTAAGGCTAAAGGATGGTCCTCTGGGAAACAGCCTTTACCCATTAAAGTGGTGGTAACTGGAGCTCCAATCAATTCTGATAGATGTTGAAGCTCTTTCGATGATTCAGAATGAATTATTCCGCCACCGGCAAGTATCACCGGTTTTTTAGATTTCAATATAAGTTCAGATGCTTTTTTCACCTGGAGGGGATGTCCTTTTTTGGTGGGCTTGTACCCGGGTAGATCAATGGTTATGTTTTCAGGGTAATCTAATTCTCCTTCCTGAACATCTTTAGGAAGATCCACCACCACAGGCCCGGGTCTTCCGGTTCTGGCTATGTAAAAGGATGATCTTATCATCTGAGGAATTTCTGATGCACCCATGGCCTGATAATTGTGTTTGCTAATGGGCATGGTCATGCCGATGGTATCTACTTCCTGAAAAGCGTCATTACCAATCATAGAAGTACCTACCTGTCCTGCCAGAGCTACAATAGGAGCTGAATCCATGTATGCGGTGGCTATGCCGGTTACCAGGTTAGTGGCACCGGGACCAGAGGTACCTATGCAGACACCTACTTTGCCTGAAGCCCGAGCATATCCATCTGCTGCATGGGCCGCACACTGTTCGTGTCTTACTAGTATGTGTTTGAGATCTGAATCGTAGATTACATCGTACAAGGGGAGTAGAACTCCTCCAGGATATCCGAAGACTACGTCCACTCCCTCATCGGTTAGTGACTTAATTATGGCTTGACTGCCTTTCATTTTTAACACCATTTGTGTTTCGTTTTACAAAAGTTCATGGCAATAGAAAAAAAATCCATGACATAATTTTACTTATATGCCGGTTTTACTTTTCATGGTATATGTATTTTCATGTAAGATTATGACTTTCTCATGAAGGCTACAATCTGAACTAGTGCATAAAAAAGACAGGAATATATGTGTGAAATTAAAGATGTTTAACTAGGATACAATGGAGGATTATTAATATGAAGATTCTGGTGGTAGGAACTGGAGCAAGGGAACACGCCATTTGCCAGGCGTTGCATGAAGAAGCTGAACTTTATTCTATAATGAGCAACCAAAACCCGGGAATAGCTCGAATTTCCCAATTTAAGATTGGAAGTGAAATGGATATTGAAGGAGTAAAAGAACACGCCCTTAAAATGAGGGTGGAAATGGCCGTAATCGGACCAGAAGCACCTTTAGAACACGGTATTGTGGACACGCTCCAGGAGGCCGGAATTCCCTGTGTGGGACCAACCAGTCAAGCTGCCCGGATCGAGACTGACAAGGCATTCATGAGGGATCTTTTTGAAGAACATAAAATTCCTGGGTCTATAGCCTATGGAGTATTTGACAATCTAAAAGATGCTGGGGATTTCATCGATGACTTTGGAGAGGACGTTGTAGTAAAACCTGTAGGTTTAACTGGGGGTAAAGGTGTTAAAATCGTAGGAGAACATCTTAAAGACTCTGAAGATGCTAAAACTTACGTAAAAAAGATAATAAATAATAAAATTGGGGGACACGCCAGTGTGGTTATTGAAGAACGTTTGCTGGGAGAAGAATTCACAGTACAGGCCATGGTAGACGGAGACAATCTGGTGCCCATGCCTGCAGTCCAGGATCATCCACATGCCTATGAAGGTGACCAGGGACCCATCACTGGTGGAATGGGATCATACTCTGAAAAAAACGGCTTATTGCCATTTTTGGATCAGAAAAACTATGATGCGTCGGTTAAAGTCATGGAAAAAACCATAAAAGCGGTTAAAAAAGAGGGAAATCCCTATAAAGGAGTGCTTTACGGTCAGTTCATGCTCTGTCGGGATGGACCCCGCCTGGTGGAATACAATGCCCGTTTTGGAGACCCTGAAGCCATGAATGTTCTTCCACTTCTGGAAACCAGTATGGTTGAACTTTGCCAGGGTGTAGTTGATGGAAATCTGAAAAAAGCCCAGTTCCATCCGCAAGCAACAGTTTGTAAGTATTTAGTGCCTAAGGGGTATCCTGAGAGTGGAAAAGCAGGTCAACCCATACGGGTGGATGAAGAAAAAATAGAAGCCGAAGGTGGAATGGTTTTCTACGCTGCAGTAAATCAGAAGAATAATAAGGTTTTAACCACTGGATCTCGAGCTTTGGCTGTAGTAACTGCTGCGAACAGCATACAAGATGCTGAAGAAAGATGTGAAAGGGCCACAAAATATGTACAGGGAGATTTGTATCATCGCAGTGATGTGGGGACCAATGAACTCATTGAAAAGCGTATCCAGCATATGAAGGAAATTAGTGGATAATCGAACTTCATTCAAATGTTTAATTAAATTCAGGGCGGGCCAATGACCAGATCAGTGAAGGTCTATCTTAGCTTTTTAATCAGTCAAAATCTTGTATTGATGAAGGTAACTATCCCTCCTTGAACACGAAAAAGTGGCAAAGGAAGCCCAAAAACGTCTGGTAAATAGTTTTAGTAACCAATCCCAGAAATATCGTGATGAATGAATTCTAAATGTTGAAGAAACAATTAAAGATGAAGAAAAACTAAAAAAATGTGAAAAACAGCTTGAAACCATCAAAAGAGTTTACAAACGTGAATTTGGTTGAGTGATAGCTTTTTCATAAACTTTAAGTAAAGGTACAAGTAGATATTACAACTTCCTTCAAAAAAATAAGTAAAGTAATACTCAACTAGGTGTTAATTCAAGTGGCACCGTTCATATAAAATTTTTAATTCATATTTCAGATAATATGACAACGATTGTAAGGGATGAGGCTATGAGAAACCTTTTATCCGCGTTAGACGCACGAGATCATGTATGGGATATACTGAAGAAAGCCGAGCAGTTTAAAAAAGGTCAGGGTCCTGAAAAACCATTAAGTGGCAAATCTCTTGCCATGGTTTTTGAAAAATCTTCCACTCGAACCCGCATATCTTTCGAAGTTGGCATGTATCAGTTAGGGGGTTATCCTCTCTATTTATCAGCTTCTGACCTTCAATTGGGTAGGGGAGAGATTATCGATGACACAGCCCGGGCCATGAGTCGATACGTTGATGGCATTATGATCAGGGCACGTGAACATGATGATGTGCTTCAATTTGCCCGATACGCAGATGTGCCGGTGATAAACGGTTTAACCAACCTTGAACATCCTTGCCAGGCTTTCACGGATATTTTCACCATTCAGGAGCGGAAAAATACTTTAGACCTTCAAATGACCTTCATGGGTGATGGTAACAATGTTTGCAACTCCCTTTTACTGGCTACAGCCATGGTAGGGATGGATTTCACTGTAGCCTGCCCCCCTAACTACGAACCGGACTCCATAATCTTAAAAGAAGCTAAAAAAGTGGCTAAAGAATCTGGATCAACCATCAAAGTCACCAACAATGTCCGGGAAGCTGTGGATGCTGTGAATGTGATCTACACTGATGTCTGGGTTAGTATGGGGGATGAAATTGAAGAGACCCAGAGAGTAAGGGATTTACAGGGTTATCAGGTTAACCAGGACATTTTGGATCTAGCAGATCCTGAAGCCATGGTTTTGCATTGTCTGCCTGCTATCAGGGGTCAGGAAATAACGGAAGAAGTCTTAAACGGACCACAATCTGCGGTATGGGACCAGGCTGAGAACCGTTTACACGTTCAAAAAGCCATTTTAAACTGGCTTATAGGCTAATTTTTCCAAAAACAGATTAAGCGATTTGAAGAGGGAAATGGGAGTATAAACTTTTTAAAAAATAAATTAGATGGATTAAAATAAATTAAAAAAAGGGGGAAATACTATTTTTACTATTATTCTACTGTTACAGTCGTAAACAGTGGGAATGATATTTGATAAACTCTTCAACAGGACCTTCAACCTTAAAAGAGTTGTCTCCAATTTTTTTATTGAAAATAATGAAAAAGAGGAAACTTAAAATCGTAAAAGACAGCATGCTGTAATCTAAATTTGGACGGGGAAACGTTTTTTCTAGATACTGGGCAAGGTGAGCAACGAATCTTTTAGTAACCGAATGTGAAACCCTTTCCCTTTCGTAGATTATTATATTAACGAATTCAAAGTTTTTATCCATCATATTCATAAGATTCATTATCAATGTCTTAAAATGAACTTTGGGATCTTCAGCATCATATGGGGCCAGTAAAGAATCAAAATCTTTCACTAACCTTTCCCGGTTTGTTATTAAAACCTGATTAAAGAGATTTTCTTTTGTTTCGAATTTCCGGAACAAAGTCATCTCCGTGAAACCGGATTCTTTGGCAATCATACGGGTTCTTGCTCCAACATATCCATTTTTGGAAAAAACATGCAGGGCAGCGTCTAAAATTTTTTGTTCAGTTTCAGCAGACATTATAACGATACGATCCTTTTCTTTTTTTCTCATTGAGTTTTCATTTTTAGATGAAGTAAATTTTATAAAACATCTACAACGGACAGGGTTGAAAGCAGTACCCTACCTAGTATTAGATGAAATAAGTTTTATAAAACATCAGAAATATCATTAATAGTATTTTGTGTAGTAGTATTTATAAATGTTTTAAGACATTTCCGGGGATATTTTTTGTATTAATTTTTGGAATCCAGGTAATAGTGCTACATTGAAACAGGAGCGTCTATTCCCAGCAAATCTAGGCAGTTTCGAATTGTAATTCTTGACTTATCCACCAATACCAATCTTAACATTTCTTTCTCAGATTCAAGAACTGGAACCGATTTATAGAATTTGTTGAATGCTCCAGCGATTTCCATGGCGTACTGGGCTATGGGGTGGACTCTAAGTTCTTGGGCTGCGTTTTCGACGATGCTACTGAATTTGGCTATGGTTTTCAGGAGGTCAATTTCAAGTGTATCTAGATCCTGGAAGTTCAAATCATCGAGTTCTATCGGGGACAAATCAGGGGTGCCGGCTTTTTCCAGTAATTTACAGGCCCGGGCATGGGCATACTGTATGGATGCGCATCCTCTCTCAAAACTTAATGCTTCATCCCATTTAAACACTAAATGTTTTTCTGGTGAAAGTCGTGCTATGAAATAGCGAATAGCTCCTATGCCTATTATTTCAGCGATTTCAGTGGAGAGCTGTTCTGTTAATTCTGGTCTTCGTTCTGTTAATTCATCAATAGCCCTTGTGAATGCCTCGTCCATTAGTTGGTCCACACTGATGAATACTCCCCTTCGGGTGGACATAGATCCTTCAGGAAGAGTAATGAACTCATAGAAAATAACCTCAGGGGTTTTCCCTCCTAAAAGTCCCAATGCAATTTTAAGCTGGTCAACAGCCAGTTTGTGATCTGAACCAAGAACATCAACCACCACATCAGATTGTTCCGATTTCTGGAGATGATAAGCCAGATCACGGGTAGTGTAAAGGGAGGTTCCGTCAGAACGGGTTAGTATTAACTCTTTTTCAATACCATAATCAGTAAGATCCAGGTACAAAACATCATTATGGCTGGTGTGGTTCTTCAGAGTTTCCAGAATTCTATCCACTGATCCATCCCTGATGAACTGACTTTCCCAGACGAAACGGTCATGGGTGATGTGCAGACGTTGTGAAGTTTCTTTTATTCCTTCCAAACACTGTTTGACCACATTTTTAAACTTGGCTTCCAGTTCAACCGGATTTTCCTCTTCATAGGTTTTCAGAATCGCACTTACTTGGTTTTTAATCTCAGGATTCTTTTTTAACTCTTGGTTGACCTGGAAATACAGTTTTCCTATTTCTACATCTGGTTTTTCATCTGGGTCTAGGTTGTAGTTGAGGTTTTGCAATCCCCATACAATCATGGCTATCTGCCTGCCCATGTCGTTGACGTAGTACTGGGTTTCCACCTGAAAACCAGCTGCCTTGAGAATGCGTGATAAAGAATCTCCAATAATGGCATTTCGGATATGACCAATATGTAAAGGGCCGTTAGGATTGGCTGAGGTATGTTCCAGGATCACTTTCTCATTCTTATCTTCCAGTGAGCCATAATCTTCTTTCACAGATTCTAAAACCATTTTTGAAAATATTTCAGGATTTAAATAAAAGTTCAAGTAGGGGCCAGTGGATTTAACTCTTTCAAATGGAGATTTAACTTCTAAAACCTCTTCTAATTTTTGAGCAATCTCAACTGGAGATTTTTTAAGTTTCCCTGCTAACTGAAATGCCACTGAAGTGGCTAAATCACCCATATCGCGTTGGGGTGGTTCTTCAAACTTTATTTCTTTAATATCTCCCCACTCAAGGGATTTTATTGCTTTTTCCACTGAACTGGCAGCATTCTTTTCCAGCATTCTGTACATAGATTCACCTTTATGAGTTTGAATTAATTGATCAAGATGCAGATTTCATTAAAACGAATAATACATCCGTGGATTAAAGTCCACGGATCCATAGTGTAATGTAACCTATTTTGGGAATTACCAGTGGTTGGTTACCTATACTCACCACTTTGGCCTGGACCTGGGATGTGGAAACCAGGGCGGGATCTGCCTGAGGATTGTTATCTCCCTTGGTAACAAAATATGTTTCTCCATCTGATCCTTTCTGTATGTTAATAATACGATGAATAACAGGTTCTGGGAACCAGGTAGCATGGTATATGATGATATCTCCTACTTTAAGGTCTGAAGGGCTTACTTCCTGAAAACCTAGGAAGTCAGTTTTTTCGATTACCACCACATCTCCCCGATAGAATACCGGTTCCATACTCCCGGATACAACCACGTTCAAGTGTTGGGCTAGTATTATTCCCACTAATATGATGACAATGTAGGTGATTATTTCCCGCCCCAAACTGGACTTTTCTTCTTCAGCAGGATTAGAATCTGCTTTCACGTTTTTTTGACTAACTTTACGTCGTTTGCCCATTTAACCACCTATTTTAAGATAGCTCCTTCATCTGCAGAACTTGTAAGTTTACTGTAACGTGCCAACCAACCTTTCAGCCGTTTTTCAGGATGGTTGACATTTTCAAGCCTTCTTTGAATTTCATCTTCCTCTACTTTCAGTTCCAGTTTTCTCTGGGGTATGTCTATCACTATCAAGTCTCCATTTTCAACTGCAGCAATAGGTCCGTTAGCCATGGCTTCTGGGGAAACATGGCCAACACACGGTCCTCTGGTTCCTCCAGAAAATCTTCCATCAGTCACAAGAGCCACGGAACTGAGTCCGATCCCGGATAGGGCAGAAGTAGGGTTAAGCATTTCCCTCATACCCGGGCCACCCTGGGGTCCTTCGTAACGAATAATGATTACGTCCCCTTCTGTTATATTGCCCTGATGGATGGCTTTCACACACTCTTCTTCACTGTTGTAGACTTTTGCAGGGCCTTCATGGGTTAACATATCCTCACTTACGGCAGCTTGTTTTACAACCGAACCTTTAGGAGCTAAATTGCCCTTAAGAATTGCAATGCCTCCTTCGGGGTGTACAGGATTGTCCATTGGCCTTATAACAGAACTGTCCCGTACTCTGGCTTGGGCAATGTTATCATGTAGAGTGGATCCGGTGCAGGTGATGTTTTCCCCAATGATTTTATCTCCTAAAACCTTCAAAACTCCAGGTATACCTCCCGCTTTGTCAAGGTCCAGCATGGTATGTTCACCTGAGGGACTGATTGCAGCTAAATGTGGAATTTCACGGCTGAGACGATCGAAAAGGTCTAAATTAACTTCAACACCTTTATCAATCAGTTCATGGGCTATGGCTGGTAAGTGTAATGTGGTGTTACTGGATCCACCCAATGCCAGATCTACCACTACCGCGTTGTAGAATGCTTCCTGGGTCATGATCATGGAGGGGGTGATGTTTTTTTCCACCAGTTCCATAATTTTCTCTCCAGACTCCCGGGCCATTTGGATCTTTTTGGAGTCAACTGCGTGGGTGGTGGCACAGTAGGGTAAACTCATCCCCATGGCTTCAGTTAGACAGGCCATGCTGTTGGCAGTGAAAAGACCGGCACATGATCCGGCTCCTGGGCAAGCACAATGTTCCAATTCATTTAAATCGGATTCACTCATTTTTCCAGCAGAAACTTTCCCAACTGCTTCGAAAACATTGATCAGATCCACTGCTTCACCATTGTATTCTCCAGGGAGCATGGGTCCGCCAGTAACTACTATGGATGGTATGTCCAGACGGGCTGCGGCCATTAACATACCTGGAACGATTTTATCACAGGTGGGTAAAAGAACCAGAGCATCCAGACTGTGAGCCTGGGCCATGCTCTCTACAGTGTCTGCCACGATTTCACGACTGGCCAGTGAATAACGCATTCCGTCATGATTCATGGCAATACCATCACAAATAGCCATGGTACTAAATTCAAAAGGAACGCCTCCCGCCTGGCTGATTCCAAGTTTAACCGCTTCAGCGACATGTTTTAAATGAATATGTCCTGGGACGATGTCAGTATAACTGTTGGCAACCCCTATAAAGGGTCTTTCCATTTCAGCATCAGTCACACCGCAAGCCCTAAGAAGGGAACGGTGAGGGGCTCTTTGCATCCCCTTTTTTATCTTATCACTTCTCATCCTATCACCTGTGATTATAAAATTAATAAAACTTGTAAACTTTAAGTGGATTTTATATTAGTATAATGATATGTTCGGCATCTTTTAAATGCTATCTCTTTTAAGGAAAAGATCTACACCTACTGCTTTTACTAGTTAAAAATTATGGAATAGTTGTTAAAAGAAATAGCTTATAAATAACATCATGACAGAACTTATATTTTCTAGAGTACACTGATATTGACTAAATTGTAATTAAACATTGTGATTAACTAAGTTCATTATGGGTGAAAATTATGCGCATACTTTTGATTCATTCTGATCATTTGAAGTACCAGACCAAATCCAAAACAAGAATAGCAGAGAAAATAAACGATGAAAAGAAAAAAGGCGAATTTGACAATGCTTTAGTGGTTTTCACTGCTGTAGAGAAGGAAGATGAAAAAAATCCTGATGCAGTGGTTCAAAACGCGGTGAAAGAAGTAATGGATGTATCCGCCAAGGTTAAAGCAGATAACATCGTAATATATCCATACGCCCATTTAAGTTCGTCTTTAGGTTCACCTGCCATTGCAAAGGACATTCTCACAAAAATGGAATCAAAATTGGTGATGGAAAATTTGAATGTTGGCAGGGCGCCATTTGGATGGTATAAATCCTTTGAAATATCCTGTAAAGGACACCCACTATCTGAATTATCTCGAAATATATCCGCAGAGTCATTTGATGAAGAGATTGATGAAACTTCTGACTGCGAAGAATCAGAGTTTTATATCCTGAAAGATGGAGAATTTTTCGACATTGAAAAATTCAATTTTGACAATGAAGATCTCGAAAAACTGGTGGATTATGAGCTGGGGGTTGGCAAATCCACTGGAGAAGAACCACCCCACGTGAAACTCATGCGGGAAAAAAAACTGGCAGATTATGAGCCATCAGCCGACGTGGGCCATCTCAGATGGTATCCGAAAGGTAGGCTTATCCGAGACCTCCTGTCTGATTATGTTTACACCCTGGTAACTGACCGGGGTGCCATGCCTGTAGAAACGCCCATCATGTATGATCTGGCAGATGAAGCCATTCGGGTGCACGCTGAAAAATTCGGGGAACGACAGTACCGTATGACCAGTGGTAAAAAGGATCTTATGCTCAGGTTTGCAGCCTGTTTCGGAGCATTCAGAATTCTGGCAGACTCATTTTTAACCTGGAAAAATCTTCCAGTTGGGATGTACGAGCTTTCAACCTATAGTTTCCGTCTGGAGAAAAAGGGAGAAGTTGTGGGCCTGAAAAGGCTTCGAGGATTCACCATGCCAGACCTGCACACCGTGTGTGCAGATATGGAACAGTCTCTCCAGGAATTTGAAGGTCAGATTGAAATGTGCAAAGGCACTGGAGATGACCTGAATGTGAATTACGAGGTTATCTTCCGGGCAACTGCAGATTTCATGGAAGATAACCGGGAATGGATCAACAGGGCAGCAGCCATGATTGGCAAATCAGTTCTCATGGAAATTTTACCCAAACGTAAACATTACTGGATATGTAAAATGGATTTTGCAGCCATTGATGCGCTGGGAAGGCCCATAGAAAATCCCACCATCCAGATAGATGTTGAAAGTGGAGAAAGATTTGGAATCACTTATATTGACTCTGAAGAGAAGGAACATCATCCTCTCATACTGCATTGCAGCCCAACTGGAAGTATAGAACGTGTTATTTGTAGTTTACTGGAAAAATCAGCCATGGACATGAAGGAAAAAGTTCCAATGTTCCCATTGTGGCTGGCACCCACCCAGGTGCGAGTTATACCCATTGCTGAGAGGCATATGGAATTTGCCCAGAATCTGGCAAGTGAACTTCAAGATGCTAAAATCAGGGTGGATGTGGATGACAGGCCAGAAACAGTTGGTAAGAAAATCAGGAATGCAGGCGGAGAATGGGTGCCATTCGTGGTTGTAATAGGGGATAGGGAAATGGAAGGTTCTGAACTTACAGTTACGGTACGTGAAACAGGCCAAAAGGTGTCAATGGGGGTGCAGGAACTTATTGATGTCATAAACCTTGAAACCAAAACGATGCCATTCAGACCCCTGCCACTGCCAGTGAAACTATCCAAACGAGTTGCATTCTAAAAGATCAAATTTCTGATAATAGATTTCAGATTTTTAAAAAATTGCATCAGAGTGGTTCAATTAAGTCATCTAAAGCGGTTAAATATTATATGAAAAGTTTATATGGTTTAATTGGACGTAAAAAACTAAATGAGGTTAATAAATGGAAAAAACTCCCTTATCTGAAATGGAAACTAGGATGACACGTTTTAAGGAGTTGATGTCATCATCCAATCCAGACTGGGAAATGGCAGTTATTTTCGGTAAAATTAACCTGTACTATTTTACCGGCACTATGCAGGATGGTATACTCATCATACCTCGAGATGAAGATCCCACTTTCTGGGTAAGACGCAGTTATCACCGTGCCCTAGACGAATCCATATTTCCATCCATTAGGCCCATGAGAAGTTTTCGTGATGCTCGTCATGACTTCAAAACTCTTCCCGACACTGTATACTTGGAAACTGAAATGGTGCCACTGGCCCTGTATCATCGTTTCACTAAACATTTCAATTTTAACGAATTTAAAGCGGTTGATCCATATTTAGCTGCAGTGCGTGCAGTTAAGAGTGATTATGAACTTTCTTTAATGCGAAAATGTGGCAAAATCCATCAGCATGTCTTGGAAGACTTGACACCAGAAATGCTGCGTGAGGGAATGAGCGAAGCTGATCTGGCCGTTGAACTCTTCTCAGTCCTGGTGAAAGAGGGGCATGATGCTTTAACCCGTTTTGGGATGTTCGATAATGAGATGGTATTGGGGCATCTTGGTTTCGGTGACAGTTCAATTTACCCCACATATTTTGATGGAGCCAGCGGAACTCGAGGTATAAGCCCAGCAGCTCCAGTTTTAGGGAGTCGTGAGAGAAAACTGAGAAATGGGGATCTGGTATTTGTGGATGTGGGTTGTGCTGTTGACGGTTACAATACTGATAAGACCATGACCTATATGTTTGGAAGCCCACTTCCTGAACATGCTATTGAAGTTCACAAAAGATGTGTGGAAATACAAAATGAGATAGCAAGGTTGCTTAAACCGGGGAATATACCATCAGAAATTTACAAGCACATAATGGATAGTCTTGATGAGGAATTCCTCGAAAATTTCATGGGTTTTGAGGACCGTAAAGTCACGTTTTTGGGGCATGGAATTGGCCTGCTGATAGATGAACTTCCGGTAATTGCAGAAAAATTCGATGAACCCCTGCAGGAAGGCATGGTATTTGCAGTGGAGCCGAAAAACGGTATTAAAGATGTTGGAATGGTGGGGATTGAAAATACTTTTATTGTAACCTCACGTGGTGGGGAATGCATCACTGGAACTAATCCTGGTTTAATCCCTGTTTTCTGATTATTTTTATTTTTTGTTTGGCGATTTTTTCAAACTGTAACATGCTTTTTAATGCTTTAAACTGGTAAAACTATAAATATTATAACTTATAACTTATACTTGATAACTTATAATTTATAAGTAAATCAACTTATTTTTATAAGAAAATCAACTTATTCAAGGAGAATCATCATGGCGGAAATAATAGCGATTTTAAATCAGAAGGGGGGATGTGGGAAAACCACCACTGCAGTTAACCTTTCAACGGCAATGGCTCTTTTAGGTGAGAAAGTTCTGGTAATCGACATGGACCCGCAGGCCAATGCAACCACAGCCTTTGGTGTGGAGAAAAATGAGGAAAATTCAACCTATAGAGTATTAACTGGAGAGGAAACCCTCAATGATTCCATTGTGTCCACAGACATCAAGGGATTGGATCTGGTTCCCAGCCACATCTCACTAAGTGGGGCGGAAATAGAACTCAGTAAAGACATTGGATTTCCATTCATACTCAAAGAATCTATGGATGGCATGACAGAACCCTACGATTACATTCTGGTGGATGTGCCCCCTTCCCTGGGCATTTTAACCATCAACGCTTTGGTGGCGGCTGACAGCGTAATCATCCCTATTCAGGCAGAATTTTATGCCTTAGAAGGAATGGCTGATTTATTGGATGCTATGAATCTGGTTGAAAATCGTTTAAACAGTCCATCACCAATAAAAGGTATATTAATCACCTTATACGATTCCAGGACTCGGTTAGGTCGGGATGTGTTGCAGAACGTGGTGCAATACTTTGGTGACACCGAATACATTTTCAAAACAACCATTCCCCGTAATGTGAAGCTGGCTGAGGCACCCAGTCATGGCAAACCCTGCGTGATCTATGATGAAGAATGTATTGGTAGTGAAGCTTACAAGGATTTGGCTCTGGAAATACTGGAATTAAGGGAGGCAGTGGCTGAGGAGAATGCAACTGATGATACAAAATATTCGGTGATGGAGGATAACCAATGACTCCTGCTAAAAAGGGTGAAAGTGCACTGGGAAAGGGGTTAGATGCCCTTATACGTAAAGAACAACCGGAACAAAAGGATGAAATCACCGAAAAAACCCCAATAAAAAGGAAAACTACCCAAAAAACTGCCTCTAAACAGTCGAAAAAGCCTAAAAAAAAGCAAAAACCCCGGGAAGATCCAAATAAGATCATTATTGATGAGGTGGTTTTGGAGGTTCGTCGTAACCCTAGGATTTCATTGTGGTCTGCAAAATCAGCTGCAGTTTTAAGGTTCCTGAAGAACACCACACCGGCTTTCAGCATCAGCAAGGAGGCATCATCTCTAATTGAAGATGCAGTAAAACAAAAGTATCCTGATATTTGGGAAATGTTTGAAGACGAAGATTTTTAGTTAAATCATGTTTTTCGGAGGCGAGAAGTTATAAGTTATAATCGATTGTAAGTTAGAACTTATAAATTATAACTTATAACTTTTTTTTTACTCAATATTTTGAATTTTGGAAAAATGGATTAAAACAGATATTAAAATGGTATCTGGCTAATTTTACCTATTAAAAGTGTAGCGTGGTTTGATGGGCTTGGTTCAACTGAATAAAGGGGTCTGCTCTTTTAACCACCACTCCCAGGTTTTTAAGATCATCAAGTTTGGTAAATTTCATTCCTTTTCTTCTCGCCGCAATGATCTTTTTGGCGGAAATTTTACCTATTCCTGGGACATGAAGTAATTCCTTAAAACTTGCTTCATTTACCTCTACTGGGAATAAATCAGGATGTGACCTGGCCCAGAGTAATTTGGGGTCCTCGTCCAGGAAAAGGAAACCCTCATCATCTAAAATTAACTCGTCTGAAGAGAAACCATATGAATTTAAGAGGAACTGGGCCTGATAAAGGCGAGGAGTTCGTTTATCCTTTGGTTGGGCATGTTTTTCCAGGGGAGTGTCTTCAATTGGCTGGAAGGGACTCAAGTAACTTAACTTAATATCAAGATGTTTATTGAGCCATTGGGCACGTTTTAAAATATCCTGGTCTGTTTCGTCATTGGCCCCAACAATTAACTGGGTGCTCTGGCCAGAGGGTGCCAGATGTGGGTGACGTTTTTTCAAGCGTCCAATCCATTTCATCCTACGCAGAACATCATTATGATAATCTTTAGTACTGGTGAGCTCATCAAAACCGGATAATGTGGCTGATTCAAGATTAACACTCACCCGATCCGCCAAATTCATGGCCCTTTTAATCATATCATAGGAAGCACCAGGGATAATTTTCAGATGTATATAACCATCGTACTCATGTTCCAACCTTAATTTATGGGCTACTTCTAACATGTTTTCCATGGCCCTGTCCGCATCCCCAGGCATTCCTGAACTTAAAAACAGGCCTTCAGCATAATGATTCTGATAGTAATGTAGGAAAAATGATATTAATTCATCTGGACTAAATTCCATCCTTTCAAACTTATTATGGCAATGGTTGATACAGTAGTTACAGTCATTGGTGCAGTGGTTGCTCATCAGGGTCTTGAATAAGGGGACCTGGCAGCCACTCTGTGTTCGGGCATGATAGATTCCAGGCAGGTTTTTTGAAGTGAAATTCTCCTGATTCAAACTCACATAGTTACAGAGATCATATTGTGAGGCTTCACCCAGAATTCGCAGCTTTTGTATCTCCATCAAACACTTTTTATGTCTGCCACCGTTAATAAAAATTTAGAAAGAGCACATGGAAAGTAAATTCAGTATAACTTATTAATTTTTGTAAACATAAACAAACATCTAATAAAAAAAATTGCCTTATCTTGTTAAGTTTAAACACAATGAAGACTCCACAGTATTTTTATGGGTAGGAAAATAATGGTTTAAACTGAAGATTATTGTTCAAGCAAATTAGAATTATCTGTTTGGTGGTGTGGTGTTAAAATGAATAAAAAAACATATTTTGTTTGGTTAACTGTTTTGTTCCTGTTTACATTATCTTTAGTCCCTGCAGTTTCCTATGCAGATGGTGATGATCGGAGTTATTCCATTCCCTATGCCAATATCGACATTTACCCTCAAGAGGATGGCATGCTACATGTAAAGGAACATCTTCATTACTCCTTTTCAGGGACTTATAATGGTGTATACCGAAATATTTCCATAAAAAGTGGTGAACAAATAGAAAATATTAAAGTATCCACTTCTGGAGCTTTTTCAAGAGTTGAATTAACTAATTCCAGCGATAAACAATATTTAAAGATATATCTTTATTCTGATGCCGAGAAAACCATTCCCGTCACTGATCAGGATGTGGATGTCTATATTGAATACGATTTTGTCAACGTAGTTAAGATCTACAATGATGTGGCTGGTTTACATTTCAAATTATGGGGTGATGAATGGGATGTGGATGTGGGAAAACTCACCGCCAACATTCATCTCAAATCAAATCAGGGAGTGAAATACTGGCTTAATCCGCCGTATTTTGTTGCTGGCAGTTCCTGGCAGAACTCTACACTCCAGATTACAACTACTTCCTTACCTTCTGGGAATTGGTTTGAAGTGCGAATGGCCATACCCAAGGATCAGTTCCAAAACAACCCTCCCTATGCCCAGCAGGTGGACATGGAAGGTTTGGCTGAAATGGAAAGAATTCAGAATGATTATGCTAATGAACTAAATTTCAAAGGAACGTTATACTCTATATTGGCTGTTTTGATGGTTTTAAGCACTGTGATTCCAGTAATCATCTACTACAAATATGGAAGAGAACCTAAAATCGATTATCAGGCAGAATATGAGCGAGATCTCCCCACCCATGATCCTCCTGCTGTGGTCAATGCTATCTGCGGTTCAGGATTTGGTAAAAGGATAGGGGTACCTGACATGGATGGTTTCAGGGCCACCATAATGGATTTAATAAACCGTAAATACCTTCTTATTAAAAATATCCCATCAAGAGCTGATGAATTCGATGAAAACACACTTTCAATCCAAATTAATGAAACGAAGGACCAGTCTCAACTTAATTACTTTGAACGTGACGTGATCAACTTCCTCCTCTATTTTGAGGAAGATGGAGTAATTTACTTGGAAACTATCAAGGAGGATCTCAAAGACCGTACAACTGCCGAGGCATTCAGAGATTCATTCAACCTATGGAAAGATGATTTGAAAAGAGATTTTTTACCAGATGATGTTCTTAATACATTTTTCCTCAAAAAGGGAGACACTTACCTTAAAATTTATGGAGTTGTGGGTCTGTTTGCAGCCTTCATCATTTTGATGCTGAGCCTTTTTGATCCTCTACCCCAGTCAACCTACGCTAGCTATGCATCTATATTTCTAGGAATAGTGGCCATAATTTCTCTTGTTATGCCCCAAAAAATCGCAGGACAGTGGACCACCCATGGTGAGGAATATGATGCCAAATGGCAGAATTTTAAGAAGTACATTAAAGATTTCAGTCTGATAAAAGAATACCCTCCCGAATCAGTTAAAGTATGGAACAAGTATCTGGTCTATGCCACAGCCCTGGGAATAGCTGATGAGGTCAAAAAATCCATGGAAATGTCTGTACCTGCTGAAGAACTGGATAGAAGCGATATTTACCTATTCCATTACTATGGTGGGTATGTGGTGTTGTCTTCCAGCTTGGATGCTGGTATGACCACTGCCACCAGTGGAGGTGCAGGTGGTGGTGGCGGAGTTGGCGGAGTTGGCGGAGGCTCCGGTGGAGGTGGGGGAGGAGCCTTTTAATCCTTCTTTAGACCTCTTTTAACTATTCTTTCCTAATTTTTTTTAATAATCTTTCGCTTAGCTACTGTTTTTAATACCTACTCCCCTCTTTGATTAAAAGCTTTTAAATAACATCATGGATTACTAACCAATATGAGAGTTGTTTTGGCAGGCACTGGCAGTGCAGTGGGAAAGACCACCATCTCCACTGGAATAATGAAAGCCCTTTCAGAGGAGCAAAATGTTCAACCATTCAAAGCAGGGCCTGATTACATTGATACTACCTATCACACTATGGCCACAGCTAATACCAGTCGAAATCTGGATTCATTTTTCATGAGTGACGGCCAGATCAGGGAAGCATTTGAAAGGGGGTTGAAAATTTCTGATTCCAAAATTGGGGTGATTGAAGGTGTAAGGGGGCTTTATGAGGGCATGAGTCCTATTGAAGATGTTGGAAACACAGCTTCCATTGCCAAAGCACTTAACGCACCAGTTATCCTAATTTTAAACTCCAGAAGTTTGGTTAAAAGTGCAGCAGCAGTGGTTATCGGGTTTAAAACCCTGGATCCCACCATCCGGATCGAGGGAGTCATCCTGAACTTGGTTAAAAACAGAAAACACTACCTCAAAACCAAGGAAGCCGTGGAAAAACTGGCATATACTCCAGTGATTGGGGGAATACCCCGAGATGATGCCATCACCGTGGAACAAAGACACTTGGGCCTGGTACCTGCCGTGGAACGAGAAAGCATTATGCGCAACATCGAAGACTGGGGTCGGGTCATGGAGGAAAACATTGACCTGGATGCACTTATTACCATAATGAAAGGGGCTGGAAAATTACCTGCTGGCAGAGAACCGCTTTTCCAGCAGGAAAACAAAAAAAAGGTTAAAATAGGAATTGCCCGGGACGAAGTTTTCACCTTTTACTATCAGGATAATCTTGAGGCATTTGAGGCTAACCATGCGGATCTGGTTTATTTCAGTCCTTTACACGATGAAGAGGTGCCTGATGTGGATGGGATTTACATTGGTGGGGGTTACCCTGAGATATTTGGCAGGGAATTAGAGGCCAACCAGTGCATGCGCACCTCCATTAAGAAATTCCATCAGGATGAAAGACCCATCTATGCAGAATGCGGGGGCTTGATGTATCTTACCCGTTCTATAAACCAGTACCAGATGTGTGATGTATTTGGTTACAATTCACATATGACCAAAAAACCCCAGGCCTTAAGTTATGTCATTGCCAGGGCTGCCCATGATAACATCATCATACCTGCGGGGGAGACTTTCCATGGTCATGAGTTCCATTATTCAAAACTGGAACTGGAGGGTGCAAATCCAAAATTTGCATTTGAAATTCTTCGGGGGAAGGGAGTGACTGGTTCCATGGATGGGCTTATGAGTAAGAATACTCTGGCAAGTTATGTGCACACTCATGTGGCTGCTTGTCCCAGTTTCGCCAGTAAATTTGTTGAAAGTGCATTGAAAGATTATTAAATAATTTAAGTTATATTAAACGATTTTTTTTGTTTAACTTCACTAAAATCTATTTAGGACTTAAAAAATTATTCTACCGTAGAATTAATTTGGGGTTAATTTCACACGTAATCTGGAAAAAATTTTCTACAGTAGAATAAAATGTTGCATTTTTACGTAAATTTCTTACAATAAATTCCATCGTTTAGTCTACCGTAGAATTCAACAGTCTATGGATCACAAGAATTTTTGAGATATTGGTGGGTGGATCTTAAAAAAAGTACACTTTATATTTGGAACTTTTAACTGAGTTTAACATCATTATTTAATGAGTACAATCAAAGAAATGGGAAGACATTACAATTAAACAAAACTTTTTATCTTAACAAAACATGTCTTATATTAGAATTAAAGCAAATCATATTTTGACAATTATAATAATTGTTTTACTATATCAGGAGAAGTAAGATGAAGTTCGAAAAGGTGGATCTATTCTCACCATACATAATGGTCGTGATCATTGCATTGTACGTTGCACTGGCAGCAATTGCCTACCAGGAGCATCTGCGAAATCTACAGTGGATTTCAACTACAACATTTTTCTACGTTTTAATGGGAACACTATTTTTCATTGCCGGAGTGTTCATCCCTAAATTCATTTACAATCGCAATGAAAAACTCAAATCTTTATTTGGTGGAAATGTTTCCAGGGAAAATTCAGCACCATGGTACAATAAACTCAGATTATTGCTGGATGAACGAGTTTTACTGGCCGCTGCCATAATTGGCATACTCCTACAGGTAGTAAATCTATATCTTTTAGGTGGAATACCCATTTTAAGCGGCTATTTAAAGTTCAAAGCCACCACAGATTTATGGAGAATAGCATATCCCGTATTCCTCCTGGCAATTACCATATTACTGGCTAAATATCCACGTAAATGGCATTATCTTCTTTTCATCATAGGGCTCGCAGTCTTTGCCATTAACGGCTACCGAACCACAACCATGGCTATACTTATCAGTGGCTTTATAACCTTTTATTATACAAGGAAAATGAAAACGAGTTATATCCTAATTTCTATCTTACTGATAGCTTTAATTGGAATAGCAGCTGGTTACATTGCAGTTAAATCCATTCAGTGGCAGCAATGGGCGTTAAATCCATTGGAACTTGTTGCTTACCGTGCAGGGTTTACAATGATGGTGTTTGACAAGATCGTGCACATGGCTGGTGCTACCGGGGGAGATCTCTTCCATCAGGCATTTTCCACCGGACACCCCCGAGTTACAGTGGGACAGGTGGTCCTCGGATATCCAGTGGGAGGAAGCAAACCCACCACCAGCATCACATCAACCATCTTCGGACCAGCAGTACTGGATTTCGGATTCTGGGCCATGGCCATGCAGATGTTCCTAATTGGCCTGGCTTTGAGGATAGTTTATGCTGCTCAGATGAAGGTCAACGGAGCATTAACTGCATTATACGCAATTATCCTGACCCATACCATGATATGGGTGGAAACCGGCCCTACTGATAGTGTGGTTTACGTGTATTACGCACTGGCTTTGATTGCAACAGTTTTATATGCAACCCAACTAGTTAGAATTTCCAGAGCACCGGCAAAAAATTAGCAGCATCAACTTAAAAGTTTTTTTTTTAATTTTTATTCAATTAATGACATTTTTTTCAGGTAACTTTGACTTTTTTTTGACAAAGTTACACTGGAAATCCATGTCTACTTTTAGATATTTGTATTAATCTGTCTGTCATCATCTTCATTATTCCATCTAAAAATCGGATAAATTAATACTACGGTGTTTTAATGGTTTATAATCTTCTAAAATTCATTTTTCTCAGCAATATATTTTTTTAAAGGGTGGTTCAAGAATAAAATAGTTGGTAGTAGTTTTTTTTTTAACAAAGTGATTTTATAATATGAATCATTTGTATATTACTGCCATTTTTAGAGGGCCTCAAGATCTCCTATATAAACCTTCCCCAAAAAATTAAATGAAAAAATACTTATGCCGATCTCTCAAATAGCAAAACGGTGATAATATGGTAGTAAAAATAGGAGTTATTAAAAGCGGTAACATCGGTACCTCTCCTGTACTTGACCTAGTCTTAGACGAAAGGGCCGACCGACCTAACATAGACGTTAGAGGAGTGGGTTCCGGAGCAAAGATGAACCCAGAACAGGTTGAAGAAGTAGTACCAAAAATAATGGATTTCGAACCTGACTTCGTAATATTCATCAGCCCAAACCCTGGTGCTCCAGGCCCAGCTAAAGCTCGAGAACTATTATCTGGAATGGACGTCCCTGCATTAATCATTGGTGACGCTCCTGGAATGGGTAAAAGAGAAGAAATGGACGAACAGGAATTAGGATACATCGTTGTTCTGGGCGACCCAATGATTGGAGCTCGAAGAGAATTCCTAGACCCAACTGAAATGGCTTCATTCAACGCTGATGTAATAAAAGTACTGGCCGCTACCGGTGCTTACCGAGTGGTTCAGGAAACCATCGACGGAATGATCGCTGCCTGTGAAGCAGGAGAAGAAATTGAACTACCAAAAGTAGTCATTGACGCTGCTAAAGCAACCGAAGCTGCAGGATTTGCCAGCCCATACGCCAAAGCAAAAGCTCTGGCTGCCTATGAAATGGCTGCAAAAGTAGGTGACATCGACCTTAAAGGCTGTTTCATGGTTAAAGAAATGGAAAAATACGTACCAATCGTGGCTTCCGCACACGAACTCATCGCTGCAGCTGCTAAACTAGCAACTGAAGCCCGTGAAATCGAAAAAGCCAACGACACCGTACTACGTAAACCACACGGTGCCCAAGGTCAGACCCTGTCCAAGACAGTGTTAATTTCCAAACCAGAATAAGTGTTTTCTCCAAAAACAGTCCTTAATGGACTGTTATCTTTCTTTATTTTTCAATCTCTGTTTATTTTAAAATTGGTCATATATTTTAATTGAATCAATAAAACAGTTTCAAAATCTCGTATTTTTTTAAATTATAGTTTATCAAGTGGCTTTTGTTAACTTATCTTATCTGTTTCAATGAATTTCAATTCCACTTCCACCATGGAGATCTCTCTTAAACATGTCCGGTATCTTGGTTTTGATTCCTGTACAGTCCAAGTACAATGGTGATTGCCGGTATTATGATGTAAATCGGAGCAATATCTATTACATATTCTATTAGGGTTATCTTATTAATTCCCAGAAAGATTAACATAATATCCAAAGCCATACTTATTATTAACCAGATTATGCCGCACATTATTCCTTCTCTAACGTAATTTTCATTTATATCCCTGAAATACAGGTAGGTGAGAGCGATTACAGTTACTGCTATAGATACTGGGGAAATAACATCGAAATAGTTCAAAGCGTCTAAATAAGATACTGAAAGTGTCGCTAAGGTTGGTATTAACCATATTATAAATCCAAATCCTATTAACTTAAAAATTTTGTTTAAATTCATCGTTAATCCACTCCAAAAAAGGAATATATTGGTAGAACTTCTTAAAGATTTTGAGTTTATTATTCTATACTAAGTTAGTTTTATACTAAGTTAGTGAATTTATTTTGGAAGGGATTATATTGAACCAATTGTTGGCTCTGATGTCCTAATCCGATGGTTATAACAGGTGTTATCATGTAGGTAAGACACACATCCCTTACCAACAGTGTTAAAGGGTTGTCTTTTAATGGTTTAACTTCTCTTTTATGTCATTTTTTAGGCTGATTTGTGTGTTCAGGGTTTTCTAGGATAATTTTCTAAAGCACTCTTCAATCTATCAATTCATGAAATAAACCCAAAATAACCCATGAATTTTCACACCAACTCAGACATCCTGATATTCAACACACCATTATTATTTAATGTCAGTTGATACATAACAAGTTCACACGTAATATGTTCTGGTGTGTGTAGTAATGATCGAAAATCTCATCCAACGTTTTTCTAAAGCAGCCAGCATGCAACGCTGGAATGACCATATCCGTCCAGTCAAATTCACAGAACTGGATAAACAGGCTCATAAAATGGTAATTGCATATGTTATAGCTCGTTTTGAGGAAGACCATATGGGTGCGGGTAGTGTGGATTGGATAGCACTTATAGAGGGTGGAATTTTCGAATTTCTTCACAGAACAATTTTAACTGACATCAAACCTCCAGTATTTCATAGGATGATGAAGGAAAAGGGTTATGAGCTTAATAAACACGTTTTTAAGAAATTAGAAACTGATCTGGATGGGTTGGATGAAGATTTCCAGCAACGCTTTAGGGATTACTATTTAAAACAATCAAACACCCTGGAAAGACGAATTTTAAGGGCAGCCCACTACCTGGCCACCCAGTGGGAGTTCAAGATCATCTATCACACTGCACCTTTTATTTATGGTATTGACAAGACCAAAGAGAACATTGAAAACCAGATTGAGGATCATTACGATCTGATTGGTGTGCAGAAGATCCTTCTGGGTAAAAAGTCCTTTGGATTCATAGATCTTTGCGGTCAGCTCCGTTTCCAGAAACGCTGGGCCCATATTCCACGCATACCTGAAACTTCGGTACTGGGGCACATGTTCATTGTGGCTGCCACCAGTTACCTTTGTACCATGGAGATGGGCATTGAACCATGCCCTAAACGTTTCTACAACAACTTCTATGCGGGTTTATTCCATGATCTGCCTGAAGTTCTTACCAAAGACATCATATCTCCAGTTAAGGGATCAGTTGAAGGACTCAAGGAGATCATCAAGGATTATGAAGATTTTCAGATGAAAGAAGAACTTTTCCCACTCTTACCAAGACCGTGGCATGATGATATGAAATATTTTTCTGAATCAGAATTCGAAAACAAGGTACAGGAGAATCAAAAGATCTTTTTAGGTGTGAACTTCCAGGATCTCAATGAAAAATATAATAAAGATGAGTATTCTCCTCTGGATGGGGAGCTGTTGCACGCAGTTGATCGTCTGGCTGCTTTTATAGAAGCCAAACTTTCCATAGATCATGGCATAAAATCAACAGAACTGGAAGAAGCTGCAGAAAACATATACCATGAATATGAGGGTAGGACCATCTCAGGAATAGATTTTGGACGGATTTTTGACTATTTTAAAGAATAGAATAAAATTACTATTTTTTAAAGATATATGTTTTTAAAAGCGGTTTTTTAAAGTGGATTAGAATCAGGTTCTAATTCCACGTTATTCAATGAATTTTCCGGCAAATTCCTGTGTCATTGCTTCCCATCCTCCACTTTCCTGGGCTGTTTTTCCAATGACCAGTTTATCTACAAATTCCATTCCCTTATCTTCCAGGGTGTTGCGAATTTGGGTGGTGGCTATCTGAGAACCATTCCCGCCCATGGTAACCAGGGCAGCACATTTCTTACCGGAAGTGTTTTTTAACTCTTCCATGTACTGGTTAACACCCGGTGGGGTTCGGCTGGCCCATATAGGGCAGCTAACAATCAAACAATCGTAATCATTGATATCAGTAGTGCAAGGTTTAATGGGCCACTTCTTTTCTAAGTAGGCATGCACAGCTTTTATCATATACCATCTATCTTTTACGGGTTCAATACGTACTAAATCAGCGTTTATGTGTTTTTGCAGTTTCTGAGATACAGTGAAGGTTCTCCCAGAATAGGAATAACAGGCAATTAGGGTTTTCATTTTTTTTCTCTCCTAATTTTACTAATAATTATTTTAGGGGATACATATTATGTTTTATCCATATTTGAATAAGTTTTCCAGTTAAGCCAACCTTTTTAAATCTCAATAATTAATCCCACTAATTTTTGAAATAACTTTGTAGATTATAAAAAATTACTAATATAAACACGAGCATGCATCCTTCTGGGACTATAAAGGAAACAGCAATTGCTATCAAAGATAGTATGGGTAAAATAAGGTTCCCTTGTTTGATCATCTTCGCATATGGTTTTGCGGGTTCTTGTAACAGTTCATTTTTTACAGCATAGTTCCAGTTTGCATAAAATATAACACCTATAATAAACATGTTCAAAGCGAATATGAGCTGTGCAAACTGATATTGCCCATATTTGCTCACAAATGCTGCTGTAAATGGCACAATGGCAATTGGCATTAACCAGAGCATGTTTAAAATTTGAAATTTGACATCCGTGTATTTTATGGAGTAAAAAATATTATGATTCAACCACAAACTGCCTAAAATCGCAAAACTAATTATGTAAATACCTATTTGGGGCAGCAATGTGTTAAATATATAATCTCCGACAACGATGGGAGTTACATTAGCCGGCAGTGTAGGTACCTCAATACCCAAGACCAGCAGGGTCATAACGATAGCAAATATACCATCAGACAGTGCTTCAAGTCTGTTTCTTGGAATTTTTGGCATTGGAAGCTTTTTTATTCCGTTATTTTTTGACATGGAGTATAAAATCCTCTTTTTTTAGATGATACCTTTGGTACTAGGCACCATATCATGAATCACTCGGGTGGCATCATACAGGGCACGGGCCAGAGCTTTGAAGATGGCTTCCACCTGGTGGTGGTCATTTTCCCCTTCACAACGGGCATGAAGATTGATCTTACCAGTCTGGGCCAGTGACTCCAAAAAGTGACTCACATTCTCCGTACTAAGATCACCTACTTTGTCCTGGTGAAATTGAAAGTCGAAAACAGTGTAACTTCGACCGGAAAGGTCAACTGCCACCATGGCTAACGATTCATCCATGGGGATCAGGGCATGAGCCATCCTCCGGATTCCTTTTTTATTTCCCAAGGCTTCATGCAGGGCCTCGCCCAGGACTATCCCCACATCTTCCACAGTGTGGTGATCGTCTATTTCTACATCGCCACTGGCTTCCACTTTTAGGTCGAAAAGGCTATGCCTGGCGAAGGATTCAAGCATGTGATTTAGAAACTGGATCCCGGTTTCCACTTGGTACTGGCCTGTGCCATCCACATCCAGTTCAACAACTATGCTAGTTTCAGAGGTCTTCCTCTGTATCTTGCTTTTTCGATTCATCTTCATCATCCCTTATAATAAGTATTGCATTTTCCGGACACTTGGAAGCGCATATCGTGCACAGATGACAGTAACGTAGATTGGTGGCCATGGCCTTTTTATTCACATCCCATATCTTGGCTCCCTTGGGACATTCTTCCTTGCAAATACCACAGCCGGTGCACTTTTCATTATCAACTTCTATTCGCATCACAACACTCCTTATAACTTATAACTTATAATATATAAGAATTTAATTTTGAATTTTTAATATTTGAATATGGTGTTAAATTGCTTTTAAAGACCATAAAACTTTTTGTTAGTTATAACTTATACCTTATACTTCAGGGGATTTCCCTAATCAATTCAGTGATTTTTCCCAAAGTAGTTCATGGAATGTTTTATTCATTTTGGTATTTTTCCAGAAATTCATCAAATCTTTTAATGGTTTTTTTAAGACTCCTGAAACCTTCTTCATCTTCCTTCACGCCGTTAAGTGTGTCCTGGGACCAGAAGTTGGCTCCCAGATTAGAGCCGAAGGGCCCGCCACTGACAGGTATGGCTCCGTTTAGGATGTAGAACGTCATTATCTGTTGAATAGCCAGTTCTTGACCACCAGCACGGTCTCCTCCAACTGAAATCACCATTCCTATTTTATGTTTTAAAAAATCAATATCCACAGCTGCCGCAGCACGGGTACGGTCCATAACTGCCTTTATCTGGGCACTGACACCACCATTGTAGATGGGGGTGGCCATAATAATTCCATCAATGTCTTTTAAAAGAGGGTAAAGTTCATACATATCATCTTTTAACAAACACTCTCCTTTACGAATGCAATAATCACAGTTCCTACAGGGACCTATATCTTTGCCTCGAACAGTGAATAGTTGAGTGTCATACCCTTTTTCTTCCATCATATTCAGAGCTTCACTTAACACGTGCTCGGTGGCCTGTTTTCTGGGGCTTCCACATATTCCTAAAATTGTTTTTGTCACCATCAATTCCCCCACTTAAGGATAATTTGAATTTATTATGTTTTAACTTTTTTTAGTTTTGTTGTAGATAGGGGCAATTGAGATAAGAGAGGTTGAAATCATGTTGCAATTTTATTTCTCAACTATTTAACTTATGATAAATGAGTATGAATTATTTATTTAAGCGTAGTAACTATAAATAGAATATGGATGGATGATTGATTAGTGGGATGATTTCAAATGGAGCTCTGGTATGAATATTAAGCAAATTGTAAGGGATTCTTTAAGATATCCGTTATTAGATTGGAAGAAATTTTTGTTTTTTGGTATTCTTATTGTGATTTCAGAGACAAGTTTAAATTATTTTACAAGTATTTTAAGTAATGTTTCAATTCCTCTTTTAGTTGTAATTAATTTTATCGTAATATTTTTAGTTGATGGTTATTATTTTAAAATCGTGAAATCATCTTTAAGCAATGTATTAAAACCTCCAGAATTTGATGATTGGAAAATTATGTTCGTAAATGGGGTTAAAATATCATTTGTATACATTATTTATTTGATCCCCATTATTCTGATTATAATATGTTTTTTGATATTATTTCCTTCAACTATTGTAACTGCCATAAACATCATTGAATATCATCCCCTGTCTGCTGGTAAAATGATCCAGTATATGTTATGGTATTTAACGGGAGGAATTTGGTCCTACATTGGAACTGTATATCTCGTTATTGTGTATCCTATTATGAATGTTGCAGTAGCTCACATGGCCTGCCATGATAGTAAAATAGGCACAGCTTTCAAATTCCGTGAAATATCCAATAAAATTAATGAAGTAGGATGGAAAGATTTAGTAATATGGTATATTGTGGTAGAAATTATAGTTTTTGCAATAAGCATGATGGGATATTTAATTAGGTTATTTTTTGTTGTCATGGTCCTTCATTTTGGGATGAATATTAATCCGATTTTAGGCATTCTAGACTTGTTAATCATAGTTCCGTATTATGCCATGTTTTTTGCCAGAGCATTGGCATTATTTTACATTTCAGGAAATGAAAAGTATCTGATATGCGAAAAATGTGGAGGTTACTATGAATTACAGTCTGGTGAGTCTCCAGAAGATTTTCAAGAATGTGAGTGTGGTGGAAAATTAAAATATTCCAAAAAAATTAAGAAATAACAATTTTTGCCCCCATATTAAACTAAAAATAAACTGTAAGGTTAAATTTAGTAAAAAATATTGTAAAAAAAAGGTTATTTAAGAGCATTTGCAAAATGCTCTTGAGATTTTTTAAGTTTTAGATAGATTCATCTTCATCCAAGGCTAACCGCATGGTGTCTGGATCTTGAGGCATTTTTTCCAGGAATTCTTCGGCTGCGTAGCGTACATCTCTGGAACCGATGATGTATCGACCTACCACGATGATATCCGCGCTACTGTCCAGGGCTTCGTCCATCTTCTTAGGCACTATTCCACCAGCCACAGCCACCAATCCTTTTTCACCCAGGATCTCTTTAATCTTGGTTATGTTACCCCATTCGGTCATTTCTTCCTGTACTTCGCCACGTTCGGCTTTCAAGGTTTCTAAGTCCACATTACGGTGTAAGAGGACGATGTTAGGTTTGTAGGTAAGTCCTTCAAGCTTTTCAGTGAAGTTGTCCACATTCATCATGTCCAGGATGGAGTAGATGCCCTGTTTCTGGGCTTCGTGAACTGCTTTTTCAATTGATTCCTTTGTACCCAGACCAGAGATGGCCACGGCATCAGCAGTTTCATCAGCAGCCATTTTAACTTCAATTCGACCCACATCCAATGTTTTGAGGTCGGCAATTATGAAGGCGTCTTTTCTGAGTTCCCGGATTTTGCTGACAATTCCCACTCCGAACTTCTTAACCAGGGGTGTTCCTGCTTCGATGAGGATTCTCTCCCTGTCGGGTAAACTTTCAATTATGCGTTCCATTTCCTGTAGATTATCTAGGTCAAGGGCCACCTGCAGGTAAGGTGGTTTCCACAGTCTGGTAACTTTGAATCCCATTATGGGGTGTGCTCCTCTGTCTTTTTCTGCTAAAACTTTGTCGACGGATGGATATCCTTCCATGGCTCTTTTCAGAGCCAGTTTGGTTGCTCCATAGTTGTACTGGTAGATTTTACGGTAATCTGTTGCTTCAGGGTGGATGAACACACTGATGATTAAAACCATATCTTCAGCATTTTCTTTGGGTAAAATTCCTTCTTCCACTGCATCAGCCACGGCTCGGCCTACTGCAGTTTGAGCGGGTCCAAATACTTTGTTGGCATCATCCAAACAGCGCACGCTGACCTTAGGCACTATGAGTGTCGCTGGTTTGGTCATCAAATTGGGTCTGATTACTGAAAGCAGGGGGGTGTGGCCCAGTGAAAGATTCGACATATTGTTTACAAATGCTGTTCCGGCAGGGCCGTTCTTATCTCCAATTACCAAATCAATGTGAGCTATTTCATTACCATTTCCGATCAAGGCTTCCCCTATTAGGTACATAAACATGATCCTCCTTTTATAAGTCTCATTTGTATCTATATGGTTAACTGGTATAAATAGAGTGCGATGAACTTGAGGGTGGGAATGGTTACAAAAACTTTTTTAGAAAAAGACTAACCTTTGAAAATCCAGTTGGAAATTCGGAAACTTTTGCAGTAAACAAGATCAAATGAGTTTTATTAAAAAAGATAAAAAAAGATAAAAGATGGTTAATCTTCTATTTTACCCTCTAAATAATCAGCATAGCCTGCTAAATCCAGGAGGCCATGACCAGAGAAGTTAATAACGATGTTTTTCTCTTCACCGGTCTTTTTACATTTAAGTGCTTCGTCTATTCCAGTTTTTATGGCATGGCATGTTTCTGGGGCAGGTACGATCCCTTCAGTTCTGGCAAACAGCACTCCACTCTTGAAGATGTCGGTCTGTTCAACAGTTCTTGATTCTACAATACCCTCATGAACCAGTAAAGCTACTAATGGTGAAACTCCATGGTATCTGAGGCCACCGGCATGGTCAGCGGGGGGAATGAAGTTATGGCCCAGGGTGTACATTTTGATTAGTGGAGTAAGTCCTGCAGTGTCTCCAAAGTCATAACAGTACTCACCCTTGGTCAGGGTGGGACAGTGGGATGGTTCCACAGCTATAAATTTACAGTCGATTTTTCCATCTAACTGATCTTTGATGAGGGGGAAGGCTGCTCCTGCATAATTACTACCTCCACCCACACAGCCAATCATGACATCAGGTGATTCATCGAAGATTTCCAGTTGTTTCTGGATTTCCTGACCTATAATGGTCTGGTGTAGCATTACATGGTTTAGAACACTTCCCAGGGAATAGTAAACTTTTTCATCGTTTAAAGCGTCTTCAACTGCCTCTGAAATGGCCACACCCAGAGTTCCAGGATGGTCTGGGTTTTCTTTGAGTATTTTTCTACCAAATTCTGTTTTATCACTTGGTGATGCTAAAATTTCCCCATCGTAAAGTTCCATAATGGTTTTTCGGTAGGGTTTCTGGTTGAATGATACTTTAACCATGTAAACTGTGCAGTCAATGTCCATCAGTTTGCAGGCCAGTGAAAGGGCAGTTCCCCACTGTCCAGCACCGGTTTCGGTGGTTAAACGTTCTATACCATCTTTTTTGGCGTAGTATGCTTGGGCTATGGCGGTGTTGAGTTTGTGGCTTCCTGTGGGGGATGTGTCTTCTCTTTTGTAGAATATCTTGGCAGGTGTGTCCAGATGTGCTTCCAGGGCTTTAGCTCTGACCAGGGGGCTGGGACGGCCCATCTGCTTGTAAATGTTTCTTACTTCTTTAGGGATTTTGATGTATCTTTCTGTGGATAGTTCCTGTTCTAACACTCCTTTGGAGAAGATTTTTGGCAGATTTTCCAGTTGATGCCCCTCTTCTGTCTGGTCGTAGGGTGGAAATTCCACAGGTAAGTCCGCGGCGATATTGTACCATTTTTTAGGGATTTCTTTTTCAGTTAATTTCACACTGTACATGGTTTTTACCTCGATTTTCTTGGATTTAAGAAATATTATTTGAAATAGCTTATTTTAATGTTAATACCGTTATTTTCACTAATTTTTTCATTAATGCACTTCAGATATAATTTAAAAGTTTAGAATTTTTCGTTATAAAAATCTTATTCTAGCAAACATCAACTTCAAGTGTAAATATTTCCCAAGCTGCTAACACCAAAATATACTTAACGTACTATTTAAACCTTTGTTGTATAGATATGTACATTATCGGATTGCTTTAATAAAAACCTTGAACATATAAATTAAACCATGAAAATACTGGCCATAGATGTGGGTACTGGAACCCAGGATATAATGTTATATGATTCTTACGAGCCCATGGAAAATGCGGTGAAGCTGGTTCTTCCTTCTCCAACCAGAATCATGGAGAACAAAATAAGAAAGCATCACCATGACATTTTTTTAACTGGAGAAACCGTGGGTGGAGGTCCTGTTAACAGGGCCATAAAAACTCATCTTGAAAAGGGATACCGGGTGTTAATGACTGAGAACTCTGCCAGAACAGTTCGGGATGACCTGGAAAGGGTCAGATCCCTGGGGGTGGAGATAGTTCCTGCTGGGGAAAAACACCCGGAAATTGCAGAATTAGAACTTAAAGATGTTGATTTAAGGGCGGTTGGAAATTCATTATCCAATTTTGATGTGGAATTAGATTTTGACTATGTGGGTGTGGCAGTGCAGGATCATGGATACCAGGAGGGAACCGGAGATAGGAACTTCCGATTCCAAAAGATAAAGGAAAAACTGGATATTCCCCGGACTCCTGAAGAATTTGCATATTATGGTGAGGTTCCGGAATATTTCACCCGCATGCAAGGGGTACTTAGAACTCTTAAAGGGTACGATCCCATGGTCATGGACTCCAAATTTGCATCCATATGTGGAGCCACCGTGGATCCTTTGGTTGCTGAAATTGACACCTATGTGGCTATGGATGTGGGTAATGGACACACTCTGGCAGCAGCATTCATGGATGGGAAAATACACGGAGTTTTTGAACACCACACAGGCCTTCTCACCCCACAAAAAATAGAAAAACTGGTTAACAGGCTTTCTGAAGGGATCATCACTCACGAAGAAGTTCATGGGGATGGAGGCCATGGTGCATGGACCATCGATGCAATTGGGGCCTTTGAATGCGTGGTGGCCACCGGACCAAAACGTGCTATTCTTGCTGATACTAATTTAAAGGTTCATAACGCCGCTCCCGGGGGGGATGTGATGATGACTGGACCTGCTGGGCTGATCAAGGCCATAATGACTGGAAAAGGAGTTTACTGATGATCATCGATCCTCACATTCACAGCACTTATTCAGGAGATTCTACAGCTACAGTAAAAGACATAGTCAAACATTCACGTAAAATTGGTCTGGATGCCATTGCCATCGCTGATCACGACTCTTTAAAGGGATCTGATGCTGCTTTAAAAGAGTTCGGTAGGATGGATGATCTGGTCATCATCCCGGCCATGGAAGTTTCCACCAGCAAGGGACACATCGTTGCTCTGGGTATAAGTGAGGAAATACCCAAGAAAATCTCACCAGAAGAGACAATCGAACTCATAAGGGTTCAAGGAGGGATTGCAGTAGTTGCTCATCCTTTTGTTGCCTATAGGGACGGTCTTTTCACTAATGTGGATTACGTGGAGGTGGATGCCATGGAAACCCTTAACTCTCGTTATATTTTTGGATACTCCAACTGGAGGGCTAAAAAGCTGGCAGAAGAGAAAAACATCCCTCAAATAGGTTCCAGTGATGCTCACTTTTTGGGAGCTATTGGGAGTTGTGTCACTGAACTGGAAGCGGATTTCTCAGTGGATAGTATTCTTAAAGGAATTCTTGCTGGTAAAACCACTGTTTACGGGGATCGCACACCTTTACCTCTCATCCTTAAAGAGGTTATAAATAAGAAGATCCGGCGTATTTAACTATTATTTCTCCTTTTTTACTCGTATTGAATAAGTTAAGATAAATTAAGATAAGTTTAAATATTTTAACTCCCTATCTAGTGCCATGGTCTTTGATTCCATTATACAGTACATTCATGAGAACTTCGTTTACTTACACCCGGGGTACACGCTCTTTAATACCATTGTATTTGGTATCCTTCTGGGTTTAGTTATTCTTTTAATTATCAGAATGTTTCGCTGGATAGATAAGGATCCTAAGGACCTTTTCATCCCGCTCATCCCTTTCATATTCTTCGGATCCAGTGCACGTGCCCTGGTGGATAATGGGATATATCCATTAACTTACATCCTGGTAACCCCTGGAATATATCTTTTAACAGGGTTTTCAGCCATATTCACCCTCTTAGCATCGGTTTTAATTGAACGTAAGACTGGCTGGGACTACCGTTACATCATATTTGCTGTTGGTGTGGCTATGTGCATCCCTAACATATATTATACTCAACATCTTAATCTGGTTGCATTATTCCAGGTTCTTGGATCCTGGGCTCTAGTGTCTGCTCCATTTGTGTTACTTAGTAGGAAATGGAGTCTTTTAAAGGATAAATTCAATCTTGCTGTCCTCTTGGCCCACATCTTTGATGCCAGCACCACCTTTATAGCGGTGGATTTCTATGGGTATGGTGAACAACATGTATTGCCTAATGCCCTCACCCAGTTGGCAGACAGTGCCATAGTAATGTACCCATTAAAAATAGCAGTTATCCTCCCTGCACTCTACATTATTGACACATATGTAGAGGATAAAACCATTCGAAACATGTTAAAATTGGCCATATTTATTCTGGGACTGGCACCCGGTTTAAGAAATTTTTTAAGTCTGAGTATGGGTACATGAGTCTTACAATGGTTTTATACTCCTTTTAAGGATGCAATCAAAAACTCATTTTTTAACACAATTTTTTTATTAAATCCCATATAAAGATCAAAAATAATTATGTCAAACCACAAGGGGTCTTCCCATGTACATAGATAAAGTAAAAAAAGAAATGAAATTACCTGAAAAGGTGCGAATATTCGACACTACCCTCCGTGATGGTGAACAAACACCAGGGGTGGCTATAACACCAGACGAAAAGATTAGAATAGCCAAAAGACTGGATAAATTGGGAGTGGATGTTATAGAAGTGGGATTCCCAGCCGCGTCACTAGGTGAGCGTAAAGCTGCCCAGGAAATTAAAAGTCTTGGACTTAATGCACGGGTATGTGGTTTGGCAAGAGTACTGCAGGAAGACTTAGACGCAGCTATAGACTCAGATGTGGATTACATTCACACCTTCATTGGAACATCTCCCCTCCACAGGGAATACAAGTTACACATGAGTCAGGAGGAGATACTCACCAAATCTGTGGATGCAGTGGAGTACATTAAAGATCATGGAATCATCGCTGAATTTTCAGCAGAAGACGCAACCAGGACAGAGTTCGAATACCTGAAAGAGATCTACTCTGCAGTAGAGGATGCCGGGGCGGATGTAATCAATGTCCCGGATACTGTAGGGGTCATGGTTCCGGCATCAATGCGTAAACTCATTGAAGACCTTAAAAAGGTTGTAAACATCCCTATAAGTGTCCATTGTCATGATGATTTTGGCCTAGCAGTGGCTAACAGCTTGGTGGCAGTGGAAGCTGGTGCCCAGCAGGTTCATGCAACCATAAACGGTTTAGGAGAAAGAGCAGGAAACACATCCTTAGAAGAGGTTGTGATGGCCCTTATGGTTACTTATGGTGTTAAAACCAACATCAACACCGAACTTCTGGTGGGCACTTCGGGGTTGGTTTCCAGGATCACAGGGGTGAAAATGCCTCCGAATAAAGCCATTGTTGGGGACAATGCCTTTGCCCATGAAGCAGGGATACATGTCCATGGAGTACTGCAGAAAGCCGAAACCTATGAACCCCTTAAACCAGAGATGGTGGGTCACTCCCGCCGCATAGTCATGGGAAAACACACTGGGGCCCGCGCTATACGGTCTAAACTGGATGATTATGGAATTGAAATGGATGAAGATCAGTTCTGCAGTCTATACGACCAGGTGAAGAAACTGGGAGACAAGGGGAAAATGGTAACTGATGCGGATCTCCATGCCCTAGCTGAAACAGTCATAGGAAAGCCAAAAGAAGAAAAAGTCAAGTTAGAAGGATTCACCGTCATGACTGGAGATAACGTACTCCCTACAGCTACGGTTAAACTCAATATTGAGGGTAAAGTTAAAACTGCGGCAAAAACTGGGGTGGGTCCGGTTGACGCTGCTATAAATGCCATTCAAAGTTTAGTGAGGGAAATAGCTGAGATAGAACTCAGGGAATATCATATAGATGCCATAACCGGGGGTACAAATGCCCTGGCAGAGGTATTTGTCATAGTGGCTGATAAAGAAGGTAACAGTGCTACTGGGCGTTCTACAGTTGAAGATGTTGTCATGGCCAGTGTAGAGGCTGTTTTAGATGCAATAAACAAGATTCTCATGGAAAGATAAAACTGGTGGCATGTTTCTTAAGAATCCTTATATTGAATCAAGGATATACTAGCAACTAACAGCAAAATATTAACAAGTAACAATAAAAAAATAAAATCTAGTGGTGAAGTCCGGGGTGCAGATGAAGTGAACAGTGCAACTATTCTGGTGGTGGAAGATGAAAGGATCACTGCCGAAGATATCAGGGCGGGACTGAGATCGGTTGGATATAAAGTCCCAGTAATCTGTTCTGAAGGGGAAGATGCTGTTAAGCAGGCTCAAAGATTGGAGCCTGATCTTGTTCTAATGGATATTAAGTTAGATGGTGAAATGGATGGTATTCAAGCTGCAGCTGAGATAAGAAAGTCACAAGACATTCCAGTAATTTATCTGACAGCTTATGCTGATGAAAAGACAGTGGAGAGGGCTAAAATTACTGAACCCTCAGGGTTCCTGGTTAAGGGTCAGGGTCTGTTAAACAAACCTTTTGACGAGCGTGAACTTAATGCTGCTATAGAGATAACCCTTTACCGACATCAGATGGAAAAAGAGCATGATCAGATCTCTTCTGCAATGTTTCGGAAGATTACAGAAGCAGTGATCGCGACCAACTCCACAGGCCAAATAAGGTTTATTAATTCTTTAGCTGAGACTTTGACTGGTTGGAATAAGACAGAAGCACTTGGAAAAGACTTAGAAGAAGTTTTTTTACCATTGGGGGAAGTGACTGATGAGGTTTCCCTGGAAGAAGTCCTACCAGAAAAGCAGATTTCTGAGTTAATATCTCGCAACGGGTCACGGGTCATGATTCAAGGCACAGTAACCCCAATTAAAGATTATAAAAAAAGGGTAACTGGTCTGGTAGTGGTTTTTAAGGTTCAAGAAGAATAATCTGACTGGGTATTGTCAAAGATATGCAATGTCAATATTCATTTGGGGAGATAATGAGGGAGGTTAATGAAGTGGCAACTGTAAATATTTTGATAGTGGAAGATGAAAGAATAACAGCTCAAGACATAAAAAAGGCTCTAAATAGTGTGGGATATGAGGTTCCTGCCATTGTTTCTTCTGGTGAAGATGCCATTAAAATGTCTGAAGAGTTAAAACCAGATCTAGTTCTAATGGATATTAAATTGGAGGGTGAAATGGATGGTATCCAGGCAGCAGAAAAGATCAGATCTAAGCTGGGCATTCCAATTATCTATTTAACTGCTTATTCTGATGAAAAAACGGTTCAAAGGGCAAAAGTAACTGAACCTTCTGGATTTATCCTGAAACAGCCCTATGGATTTTTACGAAAACCATTTGAAGAAAGTGAACTTAGCACTGCTATTGAAATTACTCTTTATAGGCATAGGCTGGAAAAAAGGCTCAGAAAACATGATCAATGGTTGGGGGCCATGCTTAGAAGTATAAGTGACGCGGTCATTGCCACGGACCCCAAGGGACAGGTGAGGTTCATGAATATCATGGCTGAAGAATTAACTGGTTGGTTGGAAGAAGATGCTTTAGGCCATGATGTACGGAATATATTCAAGCCCATGGATTACAAGTTTCCTATTGCTGAAGATATTACTTTAAAAGAAGAATTTTCTTTTAATAAGGCCATACTCACAACTAAAGATGAGAGTACCATTACGGTTGATGGTAGTGTAACTCCCATTCGCAGTATTGATGGTGTAATGGATGGTTTCGTGGTGATATTCCGTTCCGTAGAATGATGACACTTTAGTATGAATTGGTTTTTAAATGAACTAGAAAAATAAAGGTTTAATAATGAAATATCTTTATAAAAACCGTATCAGTTTAGATATTCGTTGATTATCAACATTTTTTATTTTTAGGGATTTAGAAGTTCTTATTTCCTTAAAGAACAGTTTGCATAAACTATATATAATACTTAGTAACACAAAACAATCATTGTATATCAATGGAGGTTAAAGCGATGTCAGAGGAAAATGTAGTGTACATTGGAAACAAACCGGTAATGAACTATGTATTAGCTGTTGTAACTCAGATGAACGGTGGAACGCCCGAAGTAATACTTAAAGCAAGGGGAAGAGCCATTTCTCGGGCAGTGGATGTTGCAGAAATAGTCAGAAACAGGTTCATAACCGACGTGACTATTGGAAGCATCGATATATGCACCGAAGAAATTATGAGCAACGAAGGAACTTCAACCAATGTTTCTGCCATTGAAATACAACTTTCAAAGGATTTCAGCAAATAGTTTTTAAAACTACTGTTTTTTATTTTTTTTCCTTTATTGGTAGTTGTTTATTTTTCCCTATTTTTTCTAATTCTATTCTAAAGAATGTTCATCCAAAGAAAATTTAAAGGAATATTTATTCCTTTATTCTTCTTTTTTCCTTCTGTTACGGATGGTTCTAACCACTACTAGGAATGCAATGATAACTACTATGGCTCCTCCTATGTAGTAGGCATATAGAGATGTTGGACCACTCATTTTGTCATTGTTCAGGGCATATAGGGATCCGTCACCTGCACCGATATAGATCATATTTCCGTAAACTGCAGGAGATGATTGTATGGGCTGGTTAATAATACCGTAACCTGGGTTGTAAGTCCATTCTTCGTTCCCGTTGTATTTGTTTAATATGTAAACTGCTCCACCGTCGGATCCGAAGACTATTTTGTTATCAACAATAGCTGGAGATGATTTTACTGTTCCACTGGTGTTATAATCCCATTTTTCGTCTCCGGTTCGGGTGTCTAAACAGGCCATTCTGCCGTTATCCGCACCGATAAACAAACTGTTATCATAGGTGTCAATGGCAGGTGAAGAGGCAACTGGTTTTCCCATATCATAGTTCCACTTAAGGGTTCCGTTGTTGATGGTAACAGCATACACTTTACCATCATCTGATCCAACGTACACCACACCATTCATCACTGCTGGAGATGATTCAATTTTATCTCCTGTTGTGTATTCCCAGGTTTTATTTCCATTGGCAACGTCTAGGGCGTATATCTTACCATCATCTGATCCAACAAGTAAAGTATCACTGGAGATAACTGGAGATGATTTAACAGCATTTCCAGTTTCGTACTCCCATTTTTTACTACCATCGGTTGCATCAATAGCATAGACCCTCCCATCATTTGAACCTACATAAATGGTGTTGTTATAAATTATGGGGGAGGATTCTATGGAATTACCAGTTTTGTATTTCCATTTAACATCTCCGTTTTTAATATCTTGTGCGTAAAGATACCCATCATTTGATCCTACATATAAATAGTCTCCGGATATTGCTGGGGATGATACAATAGCGCCGTCAGTTTTATAATCCCACAGTTTAGTGCCATCTTCCAGATTAACTGCGTATACATGTCCATCTTCTGAACCGAAATATGCTATTTTGTTTAAGATGGCGGGGGATGATGTTATGGCACCCTGGGTGCTGAAGTACCAGACAGTGGGTGTGAAATCAGCAGCCTGATCAAGGTAACCGGTGCGTTGAGCATTTTCATGGAACATGTTCCAATCTGCCCCTGCAACGGCAGCAGGTGATGCCAGAAGGCAGGTTATCATAACTCCTAAGATTATTTGTTTTTTTCCAATATTCATAATATTCACCTGATTCAAATTACATTTTTAATAATCCTTACTCTCCTAGATGTCTCTGTTAAATCGGGTTACACCCATTGCAAAGAATAGTAGTGTGAAGCCCAGGAGAACAACTAATTCAACCCATATGTCTCCAATTCCAGCTCCTTGTAACATAACCGCCCTTAATGCATTGTTAGCATAGGTTAATGGTGCGATGTATGCTATTTTTTGGAATATCCAGGGCATGGTTTCCAGAGGATAAAATACTCCTGATATGAACATCATAGGCATGCTGAAGGGCATTACCATCTGAACATAGTCTTCCTGAGTACTGACCCGTGCCGAGACCATTATTCCGAAACCCACAAAACACAAGGCGGTAAGTATCAGGAGGAGTATGGTGAGTAATATGCTACCTGCTATGGTGATATTAAACAGTATTATGGCTGCAGCAAGCAGTACCATGGCCGTAGCTGTTTGAATGATGAGTCTGGATATTATTTTGCCACCCACCACAGTAGAAACACTGGTAGGAGTCATGAATAACCGGGCTAACTCACCTCGTTCTCGTTCACCTGCCAGGGATTCTCCCATGCTCATCATAGCACCCATCATAACTGTCATGGCCAGAATTGCAGGCACCAAGAAGTCAATGTATTTGATATCTCCATAGATCTTGTTGATCTGGAAATTGATGGAGTTCATGATGTTCTGGAAGTTTATGCCAGATAGTCCAGAAGAAGCTTGCACTCCCTGGGACTGCACCTGAAGGGCTGCAGATTGTGTTTGCAAGGCTTCCAACTTTTGCATCCCAATTTCTGCAGACATCTGGCTGAAAAGTGCCTGTGTTGCCGGAACCAGCACACTGGTTGCCATCTGGTCTGATGAATCAACGTAAACTACCACTGACTTGGAGTTACTATCGTTAAGATCCTCATAATCTGAAGGTAATATAATGGCTGCTTTGACCTGCCCAGATTCTACCATTTCCCGCCCCCGTTGAGGGTCGCCAATTATGTCCTTCACATCATAAAGTGAACTATTTTTAATGGCGTTAATGGTGGTATCAGTCATCTGACCATCTGTTTGTTTAACCACAACTATGGGGACGTTTTCAATGGATCCCCCCATACCATAGCCGAAAAGGGCGATCATGAGTATGGGAAAAAGGAAAATGGAGAACAAACGGGGTTTATGTCTCCACAGGACTAATAAGTCTTTTTTAATCATCCATATGATTTTTTTGGTTTCCACCTTTTTCATTCCTCTTCACCTTCTCCTTTTTTGGGCTTTTTGATGGTAACTTTCATGAATACATCCTCTAATGAAGGGTCTTTCGTTGAAATTGAGGTTATGTTACCTCCACTTTCCATAATTGCAGCAATAACCTGGGTCACTGCAGTTTTGGTGTTGGCCAGTTTAAAGGCCAGCCTACCCGACCGGTGGGTTTCAATATCCAGAACACAGGGGATTTGAGATAATTTGTTAATCAGTTCATTATCTGAACTAGTGACCATTAAACTCATTTCCCTGGCTTTATCTATTTCAGATTCATTAACAACTTCTTTTAACTTGCAGAATGAAGGATTTTCACTGTCATTGGTGGGAGAATCCTCCATTTCACGTACAATTTTTCCTATATTGCTCTCAACACTTTTTTCCTGTGTAAGTATAGTGTCTTTTAAGCCCTGGGGAGTGTCAAATGCTACCAATTTTCCCAGGTTGATTATACCCACATGGTCACACAGCATATCCACTTCGTACATGTCATGTGAGCAGAGAATTATAGTATGACCTTTCTGGTTTAATTCATCGATAAGATCCCACAGTACACTTTTGGTGGTGGGATCCAGGCCAATGGTGGGTTCATCAAGGAAGAGAATGTCTGGTTGGTGCACCAGACTGGCAACTACAGATACCTTCTGTTTCTGCCCGCCTGACATTTGCTTGATCATTTTATTTTCTGCGTACTTAATGTCCACCAATTCCATCAATTCATCAATTCTCTGTTCTTTAAGGTCTTCAGGCATTCCGTAATAATCTGCACAGAGTTCAGCATTTTCTCGAGCTGTAAGATCAGCATAAAGGCTCACTAATTGTGGAACCATCCCTATTTTATGGCGAACTTCGTTGGGATTTTTTATTATGTCATAACCTGCCACATGTGCGGTTCCGGATGTGGGTGGGATTAGGCAAGTTAACATCTTAATTGTCGTGGTTTTACCTGCTCCATTAGGTCCTAAAAAACCGAAAATACTTTTGTTTTTAACCTTCAACTGCAGTTCATCCACCGCTGTGAAGTCTCCATAGTGTTTGGTAAGATCGAAGGTTTCTATGGCGTATTTCATAAAACATATCTCCTAACTTCTTTTGAGGGTGAACATGTCTCCCATGAATTCTTTCCACATGTCAGTCGCACCTAATTCTCTGCCATGGACAATTATCTGTCGTATGCGATCAAGGCTAGCTTCTCCTTCTTCAGTTATTTCATAATATTTAACCTTTCTTTTACCCTGATGCTCCCATTTCCCGCTTATAAGTCCTTTTTTTTCCAATTTGTGCAGTACAGGATAAATTACGCTGGCACTGGGCATTTTTTTATCCAGGGGTGATGCGGCATGTAGTTGGGTCATTATTTCATATCCATGTTGTCGTTTCCTGCTGATGAGCCACAGGATCATGATGTTACCAAAACCTCTCATGAATCCCTTGATCATTTTTTTATCATATTTGGGTAGGTTTTCGATTTCACATTCAAAATCATGCTTTTTTCCATCATCTCCTGTTTCTACAGCATTTGAATCTTCTTTTACCATTTTAGAACTCCAATTAGAGATGTTTACATATAATCTTGATATATAACTTTTTAATATATCAAAATATGATATATTGTGTTGGGATATAATCTAATGTAACTAGCACTATATAAATGGGTCGGTTTTACCAGTATGATTTCAGGATTTGTTTTTTTTTTGGTAGGATCAAATGCAGCAATCAGTCCGCCACCACTGCGATAAAAAAAAACTTTCAGGATCCGTTTTTGATAGGATCAAATGGGAAACTTTTTCGAAAGATATATCACAATTCTGATAGAAAATTGTGAAACATGAAAATCGGATTTTCCACCCTGGCATTATTCATGGGGTCCTTTGAGGAATTTTTAGATATAGCAACTGAAGATGGGTTTAACCTAATTGAAATACTTTGTGAAGGCCCTTATTGGCCTAGAAACATGCTTAACATTGGGGAAAATTTTGAAATATTTTCTTCTTATGATATAGACGTTTTCCTGCACACACCCACCATTGATCTCAACCCTGCCAGTTTAAATAAAGGCATAAGGGACGAAACGCTCCGACAACTTAAAGAAACTCTAGATATGGCAGTTAAAATTGGTGCTAAGGCCATAACCACTCACCCTGGACTTATACACCGCCTTGAAGATCGGGTAAGGAATATGGCAAAATCTTATTCTTTAGAAACCCTCACTGAAGCCAATAGATATGCTGAAGATGTGGATGTTATATTTTCCGTGGAGAACATGCCCCATAGATATGCCTACTTCTGTAACACTGCCCAAGAACATGCTTACTTCCTGGATAAATGCAACTGCCATGGAACCGTAGATCTGGGACATGCTAACACCACAGGAGATCCCGAATCCTTTCTAAAACTGGAAAATATTCATTACTACCATTTGAATGATAATGATGGGGAAAAAGACCAGCACCTTGCACTAGGCCAGGGCACACTTGATTTGAAACTAATTAATATGGTTGATCTGGGAATAATAGAACTTAACAACTATGAAGATGTTTTAAAAAGTAGAAAAGTCATTTTGAGTCTTGATAAATAAACTAAAAATAAATTTCACACCAGATAGTAAAAAAATAGATATAAAATAAAAGAACCACTTAATGGGGTTATGAGTTATGTCTAGCAAAGTGTATTTTTCTAATTTTCGTTCCAGAAGCAAGGAAGAAAACAAAATCAGCAAAATACAACAATTATTTGATAAGGTGGGTTTTGCAGAATTCATTCAGAACGGAGATTTAACTGCCATAAAACTTCACTTCGGGGAAAGAGGCAACGACACATTTCTTAAACCAGTTTTGGTGAGTTCAATAGTTGAAAAAACTTTGGATTGCCAGGCTAAACCTTTTCTAACCGACACCAACACTCTTTACTATGGAAGCCGCCATAATTCGGTTGACCACCTCAAAACTGCCATAAAAAATGGTTTTGCCTATGCAGTTACTGGGGTGCCGCTAGTCATTGCTGATGGAATTCGAGGAAATAACTGGATTTCTGTGAATGTGAATTTAAAACATTTTCAGGATGTTAAAATAGCAGGAGACATTGAAAAAGCTGATAGTATGCTGGTTTTATCCCATTTTAAGGGTCATGGGATGAGTGGATTTGGAGGAGCCATAAAAAACCTGGCCATGGGATGTTCTGCTGCTCCTGGGAAGGTGGAACAACACCAATGTTCCAAACCAGTTATAAACAATGAATGTACTGCATGTGGGACCTGTGTGGACTCCTGTCCTATATCAGTGATAACCCTTCAAAATAAAAAGGCAGAAATTGACATGAAAAAATGTATAGCATGTAATAACTGCATATCTAACTGTCCAGAATCCGCTATCGAGTTAGATTCAAAGTCATTGCCGGAATTTTCAGAAAGAATGGTAGAATATGCCTACGGGGCGGTTAAACATAAAAAAGGAAGGGTGGGTTACATTAATTTCCTCATGGACATTACTCCTGACTGTGACTGCGAAGCCTTCAGTGACACAGCAATTGTTCCGGATATTGGAATAATAGCCTCTAAAGATCCAGTTGCTTTGGATGCAGCATCTTATGATCTGGTGAACCAGCAAATGGGATTGGAAGGCTCCTTACTTGAACATCAACACCATCAAGGTGGTGATAAATTCAGAGGGGTGTGGGAAGATGTTGATGGTAGAGTACAAATCAGATACGCGGAAAAAATTGGCTTTGGAACCCAAAAATATAATTTAATAACAGTATAAGTGCCATTTCTTGTTTTTGGGTAGATTATAAGGTTTAAATCCTTTTGAAATTGTAGTGTGTGAGTTAAAGAAATAGGTTATAAATTTTTCCATTTTTTTCCCAGAACAAGGTATTAAATAAATGAGAATGGAAGGCAATATTAAAGTGTTAATTTTATGGTTATAGTTAACTTTGGCCATTTGAGGGGGTTATTAAATGGACTTAGCTTATATCTGGTTAATACTGGGCATTATCGGAGCATTAGTAATCCTGATAGTACAATTTTATTCCAAACGAGTTTTGACCTTTAAAAAAATTGTTAGAACATTCCTTCTTTCTTTTCTGGTCATCACTGTTGGTTTCAGTTCTTTATGGGCATTCATAGGCCACACATTTTTCGCGGTTCAAACAGCTTCTTATATTGGGTGGGCTCCGGGAAGTCCGTTTCAACAGGAAATAGCCTTTGCTAACCTGGCATTTGGGGTTCTGGGAATATTGTGTTATTGGGTGAGAGAAAACTTCTGGACTGCTACGGTAATCGGTGTTTCTATTTTCCTCCTGGGTGATGCCATATGTCACATAGGTAACATGTTTTCTACAGGTAACTATGCTCCTGGAAATGTAGGGACAGTTCTAGTTCTGGATATACTGGTGCCTTTGTTACTGATAGGTCTCTTAGTAGCCTACAAATTCCTGCAAGACAGGGATGTTCGCAGTGCCATTAAGAGTTTGGAAAGATCTTTATAGGCTAATTCGAGTATGCAAAGGCGAGGTTAGTGAGTTGCAGGACAATAATCAGGTTATGAACCCGGAAGGAATTAATGTCAAGCGTATAGAAACCCTGGTTGATGGAATTTTCGCCATAGCCATGACACTCTTAGTTCTGGGAATAACCGTACCATCAATAGCCAATCCCACTGAAGCAGACCTATACGGGGCGTTATATGATCTTTTACCTAATTTTTACAGTTATTTTATCAGTTTTATCCTTTTAGCTGTTTTCTGGAGGATAAACCATAATCAATTTAATAGGATTAAAAATGCCGACAATGTTTTATTGTGGATAATGGTATTCTGGTTGCTTTTTGTGGCATTAGTTCCATTTTCCGCATTTTTTGTAGGGGAATATGGTAATTTCCAGATTTCCAACGTATTTTTTGATCTGAACCTCTTTGCCATAGGATTTCTCCTGTTCCTCAATTGGCGCCATGCCATTCGCAGTGACCTGGTGGATGAAAGTAAAATTGAGGGGAGTAAATCTTCATTAAAGATAAGTTTAATGTTACCTGCAATTTCCCTAATTGCACTGGGCCTTACTTTCATCCCCTTTTTTAAAACTTATGGGTACGGTTGGACAAGCCTGGCTTATCTGGCTATTCCGTTATTAAAACGTTTTCAATAGTCAGTCAGGTTTACAATATCCAATTTTAAGTTAAAATAGTTAAAAATCGATATCTAAAACATCTTTAATGTTGTCAACCACAAAATCAGCAGCATTCAAAACTTTAGCAGATGGATTTTCATCTTGCTGTGTGGTTAAAACACCAACATCTGCTTCTTTAAGCGCCAGGATATCGTTGGCGCTATTACCCACCATCATAACCCGATAGTTTCCTTTGAGCTCTTGCACAATTTCCTTTTTTCTTTTGGAATGGGCAGTTCCAAAGACATTTTCAGTTGGAATGTGAATGAAACTGGCTAATTGTTCCAGGGATTTGGTCCGATCTCCTGATGCAACAAAGATACGAAGACCTCTCCTTTTGAGTTTTTCCACTACCATAGGGACTTCAGGGAATATTTTTCCACCAGCGGTAATGGTAAACTCGATCTGGCCACTATGAAAGTCCACAATAAAACCGGAACCACTGCAGATCTGTACGTTGTATCCTTTGTCAATAACCGTTCTGATGGTATCTTGAATATCACTGACTTGGGTTTTATCATCTTTTATAATATTTAATAATTTATTTTTATCGATGTCCAGAGAAGAATAGCTTATATCAAATGGAACATTGTTCCTACTAATAAATTGGTAGATACTCTGTTTTGAACGTGCATTTATAATGCAAGTGGAAGGATCAGTCTGCAGAACGACCAGGGCCCGGTAAGGATGCTGATCTACCAGATCAATGGAACTGGTGTGATCACTGATAAGTCCAGATTTGATATCTTTAATTGCCCGGTATCTTGAAATCAGGGTTCCGGAGTTATCAAAAACTACTGCTTTCATATTCCTTAATAGTATACAATAACTTAAATAATTACATCCCCCTTGAAAGAAGGATTGGAATTATTTCATTTTCCCCATTTACGCTATTAATGTGGAGTATATGAAGTAAACCCCTAACAGTACCAGGAAAACACCGCAAACAATCATCATGATTTTGTAACGTTTTCCAGGCAGCACGTGTCGTCCTTTGCTGGTGAAAAAACTGACTAAACTGTACCATGTGAGATCTGCACCCCAGTGGCCCACTAAAAAACTTAGAACCCCGATAACCCCTGCCAGTTCTATTCCTTTAAGCATGAAAGCCCAACCTACAGTAGCCCACCATAGGTAGAAGTAAGGGTTGGTAACACTGGTTATTATCCCACTAATGATTGATCCTCGTTTTTCAGTTGATTCTTCTTCTCCAGGAATTTTTGAGGGCACTGGGGATTTAGCAATGACATAACCAATATAAATAAGCATCAAACCACCGAAACCCCCGATTATCATGGTTGCTGTCTTTGATCCAATGGCCCAACCAAGCCCCAGCACCAGGAGTATCATCAGAGTTATTTCGGCAATGTAATGTCCCAGAACAATCAGGGGTCCGGCTTTGTAGCCTTTTTTCAAGGAATCAGAGATGGTGACAGTGAGCATTGGCCCTGGGACCATTGCACCGGATAAACCAACCCAAAAAGATGCTACGGCGAATAATAAAACTTCAATCCACATTAATAATCATAAACTCCTCAAATCATAAATTTCCATAACTTACATTCTATAATTTACATTCTAAGAATAAATAACATAACATCTTCCCAAAAAAATTTATTATAGATAAATGTCCCATAAACGAAGAAAAAGGTAAATAAAAGGGTTTATTCTGCCCTAAAATTTTATTCCCATTTATTCCATAAAATTGAAATCTGTACCTATGTTTTGTTCCTTGGCTCTCTTGTAAATCATTCCTGCAGTTACCACATCCTGAACAGCCAGACCAGTGGAGTCAAAAATAGTGATCTCATTATCTTCTCGGCCACTTTTTTTACCAATGATCACTTCCCCAATTTTGGCATGGATATCCTTCTGTTTAAGAACTTTTTGAGAGACAGGAACATTGATCTCCCCACTGTGGCTGGCCTGATCCCATGAATCTATAACGATCTTTGAGTTAAGGAGCAATCTGGTTTCCAACTCCTGTTTAGTAGGTGCATCAGCGCCCATGGCATTGATATGGGTGCCTGGACTAATCCATTCAGCCTTTATAACTGGTTTACGGGATGGGGTGGTGGTTACAACTACATCTGCATCACGAACCGCATCTTCAACAGAATCAACAGCTTCCACATCGAAACCATATAATTCAGATGCTGTTTTGGCGAAGTTAGTTCTGGTGCTACATGTCCTGCAATATACCCTGGCTTTTTTAATGTTCATTACTTCATTAAGAGCCATCAGTTGAGCACATGCCTGTTTCCCTGCTCCGATTATTCCCAATGTCTCTGAATCTGGTCTTGCTAAGTATTTGGTGGCTACACCGGCCGCTGCACCGGTTCTCATGTCTGTTACCCAAGTTCCATCCATAACTGCCATTGGAAATCCTGTTTCAGGATTTATGAGTTCGATGATGGCCATTACCGTGGGTATGTTATGATTCTGAGGATTTTTGGGGTGAACATTGACACATTTAACTCCAGCTTCCTCTGTGCTCCGTACGTAACAGGGCATAATCCTCAGATCTCCTTCATGGAAAAATAAATAATCTTTAGGAGGCATTTGAACATCACGTTGGGCAAAAGCCTTAAAAGCTGTTTCAACAGCACTAACAACTTCTTTCATGGTTATGAGATTCTTTATTTCACTTTGTTTTAATAAAAGAGTTCCAGACATGTTCCCACCTCAAGTTAATCCAAATTGAATAATCAATACTTGAGTAACAGTATTTACAGGAATTTCACGGTGTTTTATTATAACGACCTAAACATTTAACTTTAACTATTTGTGCAGCTAGAAACACTTTTTAGGAAATAAAGGTGCATATGGATTTAATAATAACCCAACGATAACTTGCATATAACTACAAAGTAGGTCCAAGTTTCAATTCAACAACACCAAATTATTAGATATTTAGAGAATTTAAATTAACTGCAGGTATTTGCATGGATATTCATCAACGTTTCTGGGAAATAGATGTTTTAAGGGGACTGGCCATATTGATGATGGTTACTTATCATCTAATGTTCGATCTGGACTATTTTGGAATATATTCTCTGAACTTATCCTCAGGAACTTTTTGGATTTTCCCCAGAATAATTGCATTCATCTTTATTTTTCTGGTGGGGATTTCCCTTACCTTAAGTTACTCTCGTGCAGATATTATACGTAAAGATCAGGGGAAAAACAGTTTATTCCCCAAATACATGAAAAGAGGGGTGAAACTTTTAATTCTGGGCCTGTTCATCACCCTGATCACCTGGATATTCATCCCCCAGGACTTCATAGTATTCGGAATCCTGCATTTCATTGGAATTGCCATAATACTGGAGTATCCATTTTTAGATAAAAAATACCTTAACTTGGTCCTGGGGATTGTATTCATAATCATTGGTTTCATAGTGGCTCAATTCACAGTTAACTATCCCTGGCTTTTGTGGTTGGGTTTGAAACCTAGCGTATTTGTCACAGTAGATTATTTCCCCTTATTTCCCTGGTTGGGTGTGGTTTCACTGGGCCTGTTCATTGGGAAAGTTTTATACACTAAATATAAGAGGAGATATCCCCTTCCAGACCTTTCAAAAAATCTGGTAATCAAAATATTCAGTTTTCTTGGCAGGCACTCTCTTATAATTTATTTAATACATCAACCAATACTCATAATGGTCCTTTACATGTTAGGAGTCCTTGATCTGGGGAATTTGTTTCATCTTTTGAATTATTGAACTAAATGGGATTAAACTAAATGGGAAAAGATAACTATTCTTTTTCACTTAACCACTCTTGGTGAACCAATGGTAAATATAATAAGATTCATTTCCTAAATCAACAATGGTAATGAATAAAGTGTAGAAAGATCGCTACTCACGTACTTGGGTGGGAATATGAATATTTTGGAAAAATCACAATCAATCAGGAATCACAAAACAACCGCATCAGAAAATCTGGAAGGATTTATCAAAAAAATAAACAAGGATAACCCTAAAATTAACGCTTTTTTAGAGATAAACATTGATAATGCTCGCAAAAAAGCTATAGAAATAGATTCTAAGATTAAAAATGGTGAAAAAGTTGGAAAACTGGCTGGTTTAGTTGTAGGAATAAAGAGCAATATCAATGTAGAAGATTTCCATATCACTGCTGCTTCTCCTACCCTGAAAAACTATATTGGTAGTTATGATGCCACAGTAGTCCAGCGCATAAAGGATAAAGACGGGATAATTATTGGAATGACCAACATGGACGAATTTGCCGCAGGAAGTTCCACTGAAACATCATTCCGAGGCCCCACAGATAATCCCCGGGCACCAGGCAGAATTCCTGGTGGGTCCAGTGGTGGAAGTGCTGCAGCAGTGGCCTCTGGCATGTGTGATATTGCTTTAGGTTCTGATACTGGTGGATCTATACGTAATCCTGCCTCGCACTGTGGAGTGATGGGGTTCAAACCAACTTATGGTGTGGTAAGCCGCCAAGGACTACTGGATCTGGCCATGAGTTTTGACCAGATTGGTCCTTTCTCTCTGGATGCCAGTGGAGTGGCCCTGATGTTAGAGGTCATCGCTGGGGAGGATCGTCGTGAGTGTACCACCATCAACTGGCAGGTGCCAGAGTTCACCAAAAGCATAGCTGATTCAGAAGATGCACTTAAAGGCATGCGTTTGGGTGTAGTAAAGGAATTCTTTGATGTCTCTGATGAGGCAATCGTTAATATTATTGAAGAAAACATCCAGCAAATGCAAGAGGCAGGGGCGGAAGTAGTTGAATTAAACTTTGATTATCTCAAATTATGTCTGCCTACCTACTACCTCATAAACTATGTGGAGTTCTTCTCAGCCACCAGAAAATATGATGGTCGAAAATATGGTGAACGCATCGAAGAAGTGTGTGGAGAAGAAGTGCTGCGCCGGATATACATGGGATCATACATCAGCCAGAAAGAATTCAGTGGCAAATATTATAAAAAGGCATTACAGGCCCGTTCACTAATAAGAAAAGAAATAACCGGACTTTTAAAGGATGTTGACGTGCTGGTAGGTCCAACCGTTCCTAAACTACCCCATAAAGTGGGCACGGAACTGGAACCAATGGAAATGTATGCCTATGACATCTTGACAGTAATAGCCAACCTGGCAGGCATACCCGCAGCCAGCACCCCTGCTGGGGATGTTAATGGAATACCCGTGGGAATGCAGTTACAGGCCAAACCATTGGATGATGAAAAAATAGTTAAACTGATGGCTGCCAATGAAGTACTGAATTAACATATTTAATATTTTATTTATTTTAGAAAACTGAATATTTTTTTAGAAAAGCGAATATCTAAAATAGTGAATATCTAAAATCCTAATTAAATTACCTAAACGACTAAAAAGAGGATTTCATGAAAAAAATAGGCATCCTTTATGTTAAAGGATCACTACCCAACTTCGAGAACTTCGGAGAGTTACCTACTCATGTTTTAAAGGATAATGGTCTGGTAAATGGTAAAGAAGGTCATAAAGTCTTGGATGGCCTCATAATTCCAGGTGGAAGTATCATGGAGTCTGTGAGCATCAGCCCGGAAGTTGAAAATGTCATCAGGAAAATGAACAACCAGGGCAAATTCATACTGGGAATGTGCTCTGGATTCCAGGTTCTTGCCCATAAAACAGATATTGGGCGGAAATCTCCCTGTCCAGTGGAACGACCTGGCCTGGGAATACTAGATGTTACCTTTCATCCCCTCATAGGCACTGATAGAGTGGAAGCTGAAGTAATGGATGAATCCTTTCTGACTAAGGGAATGATTGGAGAAAGTGTAACTGGTTTTCACTGCCACACCTATGGTGATATAAAGGGTGATGCACAACCAGTCTTCTTTTCAAAGGTTAAAAGGACGGATTACACAGATAATCCTCGGAAAATACTTTCAGGAGTCCGGAATGATGAGGGTAATGTGGTGGGAACCATGGTCCACGCATCCTTGGATGAAAACCCCTCCCTCAGGGACAACATTTTAGCTTACCTGGATACAGATGAACGAGATATTCAGGAGATTCAATCAGCCAATCAAGATCTGGTTGAGAAAATCAAAGGAGAAATAGGGATAGGGTGGGATATTCACTCAGATAATCGTGTTTTTAAAGGTTTAAATGATATTTCACAAATGCCTCCATTTCTTATGATTGCCAGCACCGGATCTGATTCTGGGAAAACATTCCTAACCACTGGACTGGTGGGGGCACTACGGAAAAAAGGTTACCGGGTGGGGGTGCTAAAGGTTGGTCCGGATATAAGGGACCTGGTACCAGCACTCTACTTGAATAAAGAGAAAATGGAGAACTTTTCATCCATCCAGATAGGTGGCCTGGGCTGGAAAGACTTAAAAGAAGTAATTAGAAATGTTAAAGGAAAAAATTATGATCTAATTTTAATAGAAGGTGTTATGAGCATTTTCACAGGGCTTTTGAACGAAAAAACTCCATTTTCAGCAGCTGAAATTGCTAGGGCGGGAAATATTCCCACATTACTGGTCACTGGCTGTAACAAGGGTGGTATTGAAACTGCCGCCGTTGATTTGGCCTCTCATGTGAATATCATGGATAATTTAGGTATAAAAACCACCGGAGTTATCTTAAACAAGGTTTACCATGAAGGAATAGCTGAAACTGCATCAGATTATCTTAAAAAAACCACCGGACTTGAATGGGTGGGCCGAGTTCCCAAGACCCAGTTGGCTGCCCGGGGAGGAACTCCTGAGGTGGAGATAAAACTGGAAGACTTTTGCCTGAAAGCTATGGAAACTGTTGAAAAACATCTGGATGTTGCCGGAATTATGAAAATGGCTCAAAAACCATATTTCGATGGTTATATATCCTATAAAGAGATATTAAAGGATTTCATGAACTAATTTTCGTGGGGTTTTCATAGATCATTAATGTTTACAGACCATTGAAAATTTTTTTTTAGATGGATTTCAATGTTATAGCATGGATTTTTTAAGGCAATATTTTTTTAAGGTAAATTAAATGTCTTTAAATTCATGGTAACCTTCAATTAATTCTGCACCGCTTAAAAACACAAGATCATGGTTTTTAGCATACTTGGCCACATCGTCGGTGACCATGGAATTACCAGTCACATCATCCATCATTTCACAACAAACTGCCACCTGAGTTAACCCTGCCATTTCTGCCAGGGCCACACTCATCTCAGTGTGTCCTTTTCTATTTAAAACATGGCCTTCAGTGGCTCTAAGAAGAGTTACATGTCCTGGGGCGCGGAAATATTTGCCAAAATCAGCGAAATTCCCATTTTTACATAAAAATCCAAGTTCTTTGATGGTGCAGGCCCGGTCATTGTCGGTGATGCCAGTAAAGGTTTTTCTGTGGTTCACGGTTATGGAGAATGCTGATTTCTCATCGTAAGGAATGTCATTAGGTGATAATTCACCTAAAACTGGATATTTATCAGTGGCAGCTTCCATTACATCGGTCATGAATGGTATACCCAACTGATCTGAGATTTCTGAGGATATAGGCACACAAACCAGTCCACCAGCATCATTTCTAATGGTGGTCATATGAGAGGGGGTCATGAACTCTGCAGACATGATCATGTCTGTTTCCCGTTCACGGTTATCATCATCAAATATTAAAACTATTTCTCCATTTTTAAACGCTTCTACTGCTTTTTTTATCATATAATCACAGGATTAGATTTTTTCCGTAGTAAATTGGTTATTATTTTTTTAAACTCAATTCCGTTGTTCACGTCTACTGATTGGTTTTTGTAATATATTAAATCTTCAAAACCAATAATCAATCTGATTCAGCAAATCATTTATTCTATTTTAAGGGTGGCCACATCTCCATCTTCAAGTTTGAGTTTTTCCCTGAGTTTTTCCCTGGCCACGAACTCCAAAGTCTTACTGGAATGTTGGGTTTTAACTGGAAACAAGATTGCTCCATCCATTTCTCCGTTTAACTGAGCTCTTAGAAATTTAACATCACCAAATCCTTCGTCACCCTTAATGATCCCCATTTCATCATCAAGATCATTTAATGACTTGGCATCTTTTCCTGAAATTTTCAGGTTAAGAGTCCCAGGAAATGGTTCAAAGCCAAGATTTTCCAGAAATTTCTCCTTATAAAATTCCAAAGACATGAAATAACTGCCTTTACCTGTTCCAGAGACTACGGTTCCGATAATTTCCATTTTAAATCCTCAATATTTTAAATCATCAACACTTTTTTAACTGATTTTTAAAGGTTTCAGTTGCCAGCATATGGGCTTGTCTTACAGGTTCAGGGGTTTTGTAGATGCTTGTTTGCAGTGCAACGTCTAAGACGGTTTCAAGGCACATTTTATGGCCAACACTCACATAGATTCCCCTAAAAAAGGCCCCAACCACACGATTATCCTGTTTTAAAAGTTGAACTTCTTGGGGGGTGTGGTCTTTTTGGGTGGCCTCCATTATATAACTTCCACCAGTTAACCTTTTTGCCACACCCATAGTGGGAACATCCATAAGTACACCCACATGGGAAGCCAGGCCAAAACCTGCAGGATGCATAACCCCATGGCCATTAACCATCAAAACATCAAAATCATGTTCAAGGGAGTTAACAACAGAAACTACAGCATCAACCTCCCTTACACCTAAAAAACCAGACATATATGGGAAAAATAATTCAATATCCACTGTTTTTTTCTCTAATAGGTCCAGACCTTCGGTTTCCAGAACCACAGCAGCGGCAACTGCTTCATTATCAATGGAAAATGAAACATCAACACCTGCCACCTTCGTAATGTTGTTGAAACAGTTTTTTTGGACCACCTTGTCTGCTAATGAACGTTGAATATTGGTTAAAAGTTGGGTAAGGTTAATAGAAGGCATTATCTTTCATATTCCACCATTGTTCAGTGTAATAGAATTCCAATTATCTCCACACACATTAGTATTCATCACGGATCAATCTTTAACTTCCCCAGTAATCGTGCAGAATATAGGGCCACGAATGTCAATAACCTTGTTTTTACTGGTGATATAACGCATGGCCACATCATCCAGTTTAAGGTTAACATCAGAGGGTAATTTGGCTATTGTTGTCCTTAAACGAGTAGATTCTTCCCCACTAACCACCATTTCCTCCACACGATAGGCAACCTGAGCTGCCACCCCATCCAAGTAGGTGATACCCGTTGGGATGCCCTTTCTAAGTGCCTGTATAGCCAGATCATCCACGATCTCATTCCCCATACTATCAATGATATCTTCAATCACATCATCCAGTGGTTGCACAGTGTTGAGGGTGCGGGGATGGGGCACTCCCACAATGTTCCCATCATAAACATATATTCGGTTCCAGCTGGCTGGTCCCAGTAGTTTGGTGCCTGCTTCTGGTTCCACGATCTTGACAGCAATGTTTTTATCCAAAAACTCTCCTTCAAAGATGGTAAACTCACAGGGTGATTCTGCATCACTGTGTTCCCTTGCGGTGTTAATAATGGATTCTGCAAGTTTCCTCCCATCATCAGTCACAGGATAAAGGTTCATACGAAGCATAGATGCTAATTCACGGTCAGTAAGACTTCTTTTAGTATATGTCTGGGGGTAAACCATTTCCCTGATGTCTTCATATCCTCCCAGGATCATGGCCATCCTTTCTGCCCCTACACCAAGGTTCATAACTTCTTGGCCGATTCCATATCTTGCCAGGGCTATGGGGGAGTATAATCCAAAGGTGGCCACTTCCACCCAGTCGTTTAATTGGGGATGGTAACCGTAAACCTCAGTCTGGGTGCCAGGAATATAATATTTGGATTTCTTCTCATCAGGTAAGAATTTGAACTTTTTAAAACCAAAATACTCCAGTAAACTCTCAGACACAGCCATTCCTAAGTCCAAAGATACCTCATCATCCATCCAGACACACGAAGCTGAGTGATAAGTCATGAGGTGACTTGCATCTTCTCGTTGTTCTCTACGGAAGCAACGATCAATTGAAAACAGTTTTACTGGCAATGGATAATTTTTAACCATTGATTCCAGGGTTATGAACCATCCTGACGTCATATGTGAACGTAGAGTGGTTTTACTGGAGATGGGTGTGAGTTCTTTAAGTTCTGGGAAAACTCTCTCCAGTACTCTGAGACCTGTTTCCCCTTCCACTTCCAGGGCAACAGAAACATCGTGTACCAGATCATCCCCACTGGTATTGCCCTTTTTGTAACTGCGGAACACTTCTTTCAGGGACTGGATCTTATCTTCATCTAAGCCTACTCCCAATCCTTCTATTTGCTCAATTTTATCCATTCCGATCCCTATATCGGGACGTGGTAGGCCAGCCAGATAAAAACAGCGGTCTAAAACTGCAGGGGCTTCTGGTCCGAACTGACGGTAAATATGATCATCTTCAATGAATAATGGGTTGATAGCCTCAGAAAAACCCAGTAAAAGATATGCTTGCCTTAATTTGGCAATGGTGTCATTTAACGGGTGAGTTTGCCCAGTTTTAAGGTGCAGTCGAGGATATTCGTCATCATGATGGGGTTTTTTAAGGTTCAGGCCAGATTTTACCCAGGCCTTTTCAAAATCCCTCTTTGCCAGTTTCAATATCTCCTTCTTCTTCACTGCACATCCTCCTAGTGGTTATAAGATAATAAGAAATTGTTTAAGATCATTTTTATATTTGTTTTTAATTGTACTCTTAAACTTCTGTTGGCCTACTTTAAAAACTTAAATAAAACCGGGTGCAATCTCATATCATGGAAAAGGAGACCTACTCTACTGATGTGCTGGTGATCGGATCCGGAGGAGCCGGATGCAGAGCAGCCATAGAAGCCAAAAAACATGGAAAAGATGTAATAATAGTATCCAAAGGATTATCATATAAATCAGGGTGCACCACCCTGGCAGAAGGAGGATACAATGCAGCATTTGCCTATGTGGATGCTGAAGACAGTACACAAGCCCATCTGGATGACACCCTCAAAGGGGGGGCCTACCTAAATGACCAGGAACTGGTACATGTCCTGGTGGAAGAAGCACCTGACAGGTTAACTGAACTGGAAGGTTATGGAGCATTATTTGACCGCCAGGAATCAGGAAAACTGAACCAACGGCCATTTGGAGGCCAAACCTACCGCAGAACATGTTTCCAGGGGGACCGCACCGGTCATGAGATGATGACTGCCCTTAGAGAGGAAGTAACCCGTCTGGATATAGAAACGGTAGATGAGGTCATGATCACCACCCTCCTACAGGACAGTGAAGGAAATGTAGGTGGAGCGTGTGGAATATCATTATCAAACACCCATTTTGTAACCTTTTTGGCTAAATCAACCATCATAACCACTGGAGGCGCAGGTTGGATTTATCCAGTGACTTCCAATGCCCTACAAAAAACAGGAGACGGCTATGCCCTATCATGGAATGCAGGGGCCGATCTTCTGGACATGGAACAGGTCCAATTCCACCCCACTGGCATGTTATACCCGGATTCCCGTCGCGGAGTCCTGGTAACTGAGGCAGTGCGAGGGGAAGGGGGTAAACTCATAAATTCTGAGGGTGAAAGGTTCATGGCTAACTATGACCCTCGCGGAGAGCTGGCCACCAGGGATGTGGTTGCCCGTGCCATCTACAATGAAATAATGGAAGGCAGAGGTACAGAAAATGGTGGGGTATATCTGGATGTCACTCATCTACCTGCAGAAGTTATTGAAGAAAAACTGGAAACCATGCTCCTACAATTCCAGGACGTGGGAGCAGACATCAGAAAAGAACCAATGGAAGTAGCACCCACAGCCCATCACTTCATGGGAGGGGCCAGAATAAACCCACACTGTGAAACCAACATCCCTAATTTATACGTGGCAGGGGAGGCATCAGGAGGAGTTCACGGAGCTAACCGCCTAGGTGGGAATGCACTGGCTGACACCCAGGTCTTTGGAAAACGAGCCGGTGAAACAGCCGCATTAAATGTATCAAAATCGAAATTCACATTGAACCCTGCTTCTGTAGAAATGGAACAGGGAAGAATTACTAAACTATTCCAAGATGGAGATTACTATCCCTTCCAGCTCAAAGAAGAACTGCAGGAAGTAATGTGGAATGATGTGGCTATCATCAGACAGTCAGAAGGTCTGAAATCTGCTCTTGAAAGAATCAATGCACTTAAAGAGAAAATGACCCGCATGATTGTTCCTGATGTTATTGGCTATAATCGGCACCTTCAAGACGCCCTGGAACTTGAAAACATGATTTTAATCGCGGAACTGGTCACTAAATCTGCCATTATACGTGAGGAGAGTAGAGGGGCACATTATCGTGGGGATTATCCGGAAACCAGGGATGAATGGAATAAAAGTATAATATTGAATAAAAATGAAGAGGTTAGGTTTAAAAAAAGATAAAATTATTTTACAAAAATTGTTTTACCAGTTCCTATCCCCTTTTATAAATTCTTCAACTCCCCTATCCCTTAATATCACTAAATTTTTTATATGGCCATCTCCGTGGGTTTTTAGAAATTGAAGTTTCTCACACTCTTTTAATTCAGTGTAATCTTTAAATTCATCACACTCCCAACAACCCATAATACCTTTTTCACCGCAGCATTTCCGGATTTCACAGAAAGGAGGTCCATCCCCAGTCCTACAACCCTCACATTTAAGTTCTTTCAAAGTTTCTAATAGCTCTACAAAGCTATCATAATTCTTAAATGCTTTAAAAACAGGTATTTCTGCGAAAAAATCCGCATTTTTTTTGAAATTAATCTCTTTAAGTTCTGTATTCAGTTCATCTGCAAGTGAAGCTATTTTACCATGATAACCGAAACAATCACCACAGTAAAGCCCGCAATAACTGATTAGTTCTTCTTCCCCCATTTTTAATCACCTGAATGATATTTTGAACATTGAAGAATAAATTTATTTCTAAAAATCAGAGAGTGGTAGTGCCCTGACCGGGACTTGAACCCGGGTAATAGGATCCGCAATCCTACGTGATATCCACTACACTATCAGGGCATAAGTAAAATAGTAATTAAATGTTCCAACAAGAATTAGTTGAAACCTATAAACTAGTTGATTTTTTTTGTATTTAAGTGTTTTTTAGGTATTTCTCAGGTATTTATTTTACCGGTCAGTAGATAATTTTCAGGCCAGTTGAATACCTACCAGTGGTTGGTTGCAAATAAGCTACAGTAACTAACCTAAATTTCCAGATATTTTGTTATTTCATTTTTGATCTTGGTTGTGAACTCTTCTGAAAGTTTCATTGATCTTCCCCGGTCATGCATGGTGCTCCTACCGAAACAGGGATCTTCGAATGTTTTACCATGGAATACCACGGTGTCCTGGTAACGGGGGATGAAATGCCAGTGTAAATGGGGTGAAGGAGGATCTTCAAGATAGGAAGAGTTCATCAAACAGCCCCAGTTGAACATGGTGGGATGGAACGCCTTTTTAACAGCAAATTCCAGTTTCCTGACAACAAATGCCAGGTCAGCCCATTCATCGGCATTCAGACCAGAAAGTTCGGTTTCATTCCTTTTAAGGGCCACAACGCAGGTTCCCAGGTTCCTCTGATCAGGGGCCAGGATGATAAGCCAGTGTCCAGTTTCAGCCAGGAGTTCACCATACTTACGATGGTTTATTTTCTCAAAATACTCGCATTCCACTTAGAACACCTCCATCACGTCAAGGTCTGCAATAATTTACGTTGGTGTTTGTAATCGTTAGAACCATTTTTTTTCAATTATCAAAACCCTATTAGAATATAGATCTGGATAGCAGTTAAAAAATAACCCAAAACCGTCCCGGTGATAAGCTGGGATGCACTATGTCTTTTCAGGTAGAATCTGCTCCAAATTACAGGAGGAACCAGTAAATTGAATAGGAATCCAGGCCATCCGAACAGGTAAATCATTGCAGTTGCCGGACCAGCAATGCCCATGGCGTGTATGCTGATCTTCCAGAACAAACTGAACAATAACACCACAATGGTGTTGGTAAGGTAACAGAACATTAAGACTGTAGTCAGTTGCGGTGCTCCTATTATGTACAGGACCACAAACCCTATAATGTAGGCGAAGATCACCAGTAACAGGGGATAAATCCTATCTTGCCGGTTGGGCATGTCCACTTCCAGGTTATTCTTTTTTATCCACAAAAAACTGGTTATAATGGGCATCAGACTTACAAAAAAGATGCTGACAGCAGAAAACCATAACCATTCCCCACCAGACAACACCGTGTAATTGATCAACAGAAATACAGGAATAGCCACAAATGAGGGGTTAGTTAGAGTGGATATGTTATTGGCAAGTTTTTCTTTAAACTGTGTTTGATTTTGATTAGAACTGGCCATGCAAATCTCGTGTATAATGTTTTTTAGGTTATATCCTCTTTAAAAATAGTAACTAATAAAATATTCTCATTGACTTATAGAAGGAGGGGTCCTGATTTTATTCAACATAAATGCGGAAAGTGTAGTTGCCACAGTTCCGGGAGGCAGTAGCCAATTTTTCTGTGTTTTCAGGGTCCAGTTCACCGGCCAGGACTTCCCCACCTAGCTGGTTTTCTTCGGTAAAAAGGTAATCCCCACCCGGCAATTGTTCGTCGAGAAAACAGGAGGCAATCCTTCCAGCACTTCTTACACTGGCCTGGCTGTTGTTCCCTGATTTTAGAATGGATGATATGGTGTCTAAAACAGACCTCCCATTACCATCTTTATATTGAACCATCAAATCCATGGTATCCTGGGCTTTCTGGGTGAACTGGATTTGGGAGTGGGATTCAGGAGGTACAGCAAGGTTACTAATTCCTAAAAGAACAATCATAACTGGTATTAAAGCTAGAACCGCATCCAGGGTGTAAGCAAATCCCTTTTCATCCATACCTCTCACAGTTAATTTAGTGACTCCTTGATTATTTTATTAAACTACCATCAGCGTAATTCTACAATTTATTGTAATTCCTATTGATTTTCCCTTATTCTTTCTACAACTTTGTCTTTTTTAAGAATTGCTTCATGGGCTGCTTTTTCTACTTTTTGCTTCATTTCTTCAAAGTCCTCGGGCTGCACATCTCCCACAAATTTCTTGATCTTGGTGTAGGCTGCTTCACGGAAAAGTGGTTTCAACTCTGTTTCCCCCTGTTCACCTACCAGTCGGGGAATTCCAGTATCATCTACCTCCCCTATCTGGCCTATTTTAACACCAACTCCGGAAATTGTATTTTCTACTTCACGTGCCACATTTTCCGGGGCTATGATCATCAATGAATCTACAGAAACACCTAAAGGGTCGATATCCAGGTTTTCCAGCATCTCCAGAACTTTGGGGTTTACCAGTTTTCGTATTTCATCCTCCCAGAAAGCCAATCCCAATCCTGTGGTTTGGGATATCTCATGAGCATCACCCCTGAGTCCGCCGTTGGTCACATCAGTCATGGCATGTACTTCTGGAAGCAAACCTGCCTGTAGTATGGCATCTGAAGCCTGTATGAAGCTGATGTCCATGGTCTCCCATACCACGTCAAAAAGACCATGATATAGGGCGGTGGTGGTTATGGTTCCCCCTCCTGAACCTTCAGTTAGTAGGATCACATCACCGGCCTCGGCTCGTTTCCTGGCAGTGGGTGGATGTGGTGATATTCCCACTGTACCTACGGCACTGACCAACCTGTCTCCCAGGACCATGTCTCCACCTATTCGGAGGGTGCTTCCTGCTACCAGGGGCACTCCAGTTAGTTCTGACACAGCACAGACTCCTGCCGTGTAATCGAAGAGTTTTCCCACTTCTCCGTCATCTGCAAGGTGCAGGTCACTTAAGATGGCCACTGGCTGGGAGCCCATGACACAAACATCCCGCATGGATGCTCTGGCCACATGAAAACCGCCCAAAAATGGGTATTCACTCAGTCGGGAGTGTATTCCATCCACTGCAGTGGTTATGTATACTTCTTCTGCTCCGGCGGGTGCCTTAACAACTCCTCCGTCATCCTGGGCTGTGGGGTTTATGAAGGCATCGGTGTGACTGCTTTTCACGATTTCAGCGATTTGACGGTGAACAAAGAAGTCTCCTGCACCTCGAGAACCCACACCCATCTTTCCCATACCTATTCCTGATTTAGGGTAATTTATGAGGTTTTTCAGGGATTCATCAGGGTGTTCCTCGATTTTCAGAGTGTATTTAACTTCATCAAGCACCGCCTCTGCCATCTGGTTAGCCTGTTGGGGGGAAATGTCTTTAAATTCTAATATTTTATTCTGGAGACTTTTTTGAACGGATTCTTCGTCACCATCTACCAGGGCGCGCCTGGTGAAACCTTCTATATCCACACTTACACCTTCTTATGTATTACGAATATATAAATTTTTCTTACTCTTGTTGTGTGTAAAAAATATCATCAAACTCGTTTAAGGAAGTTTTTCAGTATTTTCAGACCAATTGCACCGCTTTTTTCCGGATGGAACTGGGTGGCAAATACATTGTCCTGGACCACCACTGCTGGAACATCCACACCATAATCAACGGTTGCAACCACTATTTCATCATCATCTGGTTGCACATAATAGGAGTGGACAAAATACATGTAATCACTGCCTACTCCCTTAAGTAAGGGTGATTTCTTTTTTATGTTAAGCTTATTCCAGCCCATATGGGGAACCTTCAGGCCCTCATTTTTTAGAGTTCCTGGGAATCGAGCTACCTTTCCTGGGAATATGTCCAGTCCTTCCACTCCAGGATTTTCTTCACTTTCACTAAAAAGAACTTGCAGACCTAAACAAACTCCTAAAAATGGTTTTTCATCGCGAATATGCTGATAAATAACTTCTTTATATTTGGTTAGGTTTTGCATGGCAGTTCCGAAGGCACCTACACCGGGGAGGATCATTACATCTGCTTTTCCCAGTTCTTTCTTATCGTGGGTAACCAGGACCTCAGCACCAACATGCTGGAAGCCGTTGCGGATGCTTTTCAGATTTCCGCTGCCATAATCGATAATAGCTATCATAGTTTTAGATTATAATTTTTCCCTTAAAACAGTTCCGAAATCTGAAGAAACGATTTTATCAGTCCCTAAAGTTTTCGCATGAGCATCCAGTTCAGTAACCACCCAATTATACCCTAAATCCTTAAGTGGTTCCACCAATCTCGGACCATCAGTAATTGCAATGGATTTACACTTCAATTTCTCAATGGGCAGAGCATGGGGAACTCCTGCGACCACCACCCAGTCAAAATTGTTTTTTTCCAGGAAATCTACTGCTTCTATTCCAGTTACAGGATATTCATCCAACCCACCCGTTACAAAATCGACCACAATACCTTCTTTATCCAGTTCCCTCTGGATATTATGGGCATGTTGCCTGATACGGGGAAGTCCAATTTCTGTATCTAGATTGGCAATTGTGGTAGGCTGGTTTTCAGGATAGATATCTTGGAAAGATATTTTTAAGATATCTGAAAAAAGATATGAGGTTTCTTTCTTGGCATTAAGTACAATGGCTATTTTATCCCCATTTGCAAAGGCATCCAGAAGTATCTGAGCTACTTCTCCCTTATCATCCCCATAAGAAGGTGCTATATACTTTCCCTGGGCCATTCCCCTGGTTTTTTCGATTTCAGTGGCCTTTTTAAGCATTCTGCTTTGTCTTTCGGTTTCCTCATGGGGGATCACGCCTTTCCGTTCTGCTGCCTCTAAAACAGCTATTGCTCCTTCTGTGTTATCTCCCTCACTTAAACCACCATGAGACTCCACAGTCAAAACTGTGGCTGATATATTGGCGTTGTTAACAGCGTCGTCCATGTCTTCTCCGATGATCATACTGGCACAGGTGCCAACCACGCCCACCAGCTGGGGATGGAACAGTTCTTCTGCTTCTTTTAGGGTTTCTTCCAGTTTTTCTGAGGCTCCGAAGATGAAGTCATTTTCAGACATGGCAGTGGTAACCACCCTCACACCATCATTTTCCAAAAGACGGCCGGTACGGAAACAACAGCCGTGAGGGCCATGTAAGACTATTACATCAGCATTTAAGTCTCTTAAGGTGTAAAGTGACGCGGCAATGGGGCTAGGTCTTGGATGCAATTATATTTCACCTCTAATTTCATGATCCGCAGTTTAGCGGTTTTTTGTTACAAATATTAAACTCATATGGGATGTTGGATCCCATCACATATAATCATCTATTCATTCATTAAATCTTTGATTCATTCATAATCTACATTGTTGTTGTAAGCATCCCATTCACATAATCATATAACCAACCAGACTATAAGTTAATCTTGCACAATGTAATGGTAGATCAGTAAGTGGTCTGATTCTAAATCTAATACTTTTACATGCTCACAGGGGATTTATGGAAGATTAATTGATTATAATCATGGGGATAAGAATGAACAGGGAAACAGGGGCTTTAATCACGTTAACATTAGTCATTATCATTTTGGGAATATTCACAAGCTCAAATAGCCCATCATTCCATTTCAATGAATCTTTCAATGGTAATTCTACTCCAACAGAAGCTAATAACGTTATTTCATCGGTTAAATTCCTCGGAGAACGCAATTATGGTTTCGTAGTCCGTTATGGGCCATATGGAAATATTTATTCGCCAGTCAAGGTTGCCTACGTGGTGGGAGTCCACCCCCAGGAAGTTCAAGCCCACCAGGCAATGAAAACAGTTATCAGCAGTGAAAAATCATTAAAACACTGTTATTATGTTTATGAAATCACTGTCACCAAAAGTAGAGATGATTACGCCAAAGGACGGATTCACGGACAACAACTGGCCCTTGACTATGCAGTACCAGATATCAAGAAAATGAACTATAATCTGGTGATAGATGTTCACTCCACCAAAGGAGATTATCCTGAAACCAGATTTATTTCTGTCCCTGCAGATGATAGTCGTTCCCTATATCTGGCCCACCTGATTGTTAATAAAATATCTTGGCTCGTGTTTTACCTCCCTCCATTTGATGGTGGGCCTACCAGTGGTCCATATGTAACAATACCCATAATAAAATCAGGAACACCTGCAATGGTTTATGAAACCTACACTTACGCATCATTCAACGAAACAATGGAACATGCCAAGGAATTTGCAAGTGTGGTTGATAATTTATCACTATAACATAGAAAAGGAAAGTATTGTAGAAACAGAAGGTAGTATTAGCATAGAAATGGAAAGTATTGTAGAAACAGAAGGTAGTATTAGCATAGAAATGGAAAGTATTGTAGAAACAGAAGGTAGTATTAGCATAGAAAAGGAAAGTATTGGGAAACAGATGTAGTATTAGATGGAAAAGCCGTTTAGGGTGAATTATTGAAAATAGATAATATCATTGAAGGAAACTTCCAGGAAAGACCCAACCGTTTCACAGTGGTCTTTGAAACAGATGGTGTGAATAAAAAAGCCCATTTACGAGACCCCGGCCGACTGAAGGAATTACTGTTACCTGAAGCTAAATTACTCCTCCGTCCTGCAGATAATGTTGCAAACCGCAAAACAAAATACGATGTTATTGCCGTTGAATGTGAAGGCATCTGGGTGCTTATAAACTCTGGTTTTCACAGTGATCTGGCAGCAGAACTCATTGAATCTGGAGTCGTGCCGGAATTTTCAGATTACACTGTAGAAAAAAGGGAATATACATTTGGAAACAGTAGAATTGATTTTCTTCTGGCATCTGGAGAAAATGTAGAGAAAGAAGAGCATAAAAAATCTGATAGGATGCTTCTGGAAGTGAAGGGATGCACTTTAGTTGAAGAGGGGCACGCTAAATTCCCTGATGCACCCACCATTCGGGGAAAAAGGCACCTGGAAGAGCTTATTAAAGCTAAAAATCAGGGGATGGATTCTGCTGTGCTTTTTTTAATCCCCAGGGATGATCCTCAAATATTTTCACCTAACTGGGAGATGGATCCAGAATTTTCAGGTACACTGGAACAGGCAAAAAAACAGAAGGTACTGATTATTGCCTATGCTTTCAGTGTTGATTACCATGACCATGAATTAGAACTAAAACCCTTAAAAAAAGTAGAAATAAAGGTTAAAGTTGAGATTTAAACCTTGAATTATTGAAAAAAAGTTAGGATTTAAATTAAGAAAGTGGGTAAGATCTAAGGATCTTCAACGACCTTTCTTGCCGTTTCAAGGAGTATTTGAGAAAATTCTTCAGGTAAGTCAGCCATGGGCACGTGAGATGAGGGTAACTCAATGTAAGTCCATCGTTTTTTGTCGGTATCAATTTTTCTTTTGACAACCTCCGTAACAATGCCAAATTCGCTTTTTGTGCATAGAATATATGTTTTAGGTAATGATCTTATTTTCTGTGCATCAAACTGTAATTTTTCCACGTAAGGTGCAACTGCTTCCAGTCCAGAAAATGACAGAGGGTTGTGTCCACTGGAATTAATAATGTCAAAGAGTGATTCCCCAGGATCAGGGAATGCAGCGTCCAAATAAACTAAATGCTTGATTCTTTCGGGTATTTTGGAAGCAACACCGGTAATTATCATCCCCCCATAACTGTGACCCACTAGTATCACATTTTTCAGATCATTTTCAGTGATGATGCTGCAAATTTGTTGGATGTGTTCGGTTAGATTACTATGATGTTCATCCTTTAATGTAGGGGCAAAAACACGGTAATCATGTATTTCAAGATCTGGAATAATACTGTCCCATATTTTACCTCCTAAAAGGCCACCTGGGGGATAATCGTTACTTTTAACAAGTTTATTCCATGTATCTGTGGACATATTACCACCATGCACCAGAACATAGCTTACTACCGGAGCATCTTTTTTGGACCTTTTCATTTGAATTATCTCCTCTACTTAAACCCTTATTTTCAAGGTTAAAACCCTTATTTATTCTTTACGAACGAAATATTTGCGCACCTCATCGGCAAAGAACATTATTGGCACAAAAGTAATCAGATAGAGCCAATCATATATTCCCAATGCCGCGGTTTGGAATATTCCCTGCAATGGGGGGATGTAGATTATAGCGAGAAGTACAATCACTGAGAATGTAATTCCCCTTAATATCCACTTATTCTTAAACACACCCACTTTGAATACTGAAGTCCGGCTGGTTTGGCATCCCAACAGGTTTCCCATCTGAGCCAACACAATCCCGGCAAAGACCATACTAGTGGCCTTCAGGTAAACCGGGTCAGAGAATGAAAGCTGCTGACCCCAAGTCCAGCCACTGCTTAGGAGGATCCAGAAGAATCCAGACATCACCAGGGCAGCTTCAATTATTCCCAGGAAAATATAACCCCTAAAAATAACTCCAAAGTTCAAAAGACGTTCTTCACGTGCCCGAGGTGGACGGTCCATCACATCGGACTCTGAGGGACCCACTCCCAATGCCAAAGCAGGTACAGTATCAGTTCCCAGATCAATAGCTAGTATTTGCATCACAGTAATGGGTAGGGGGATCCTGAAGAGCACCATCATAACAAAAGGCACAATTTCAGCTGTTTCGTGGGAAAAAATGTAGGTGATGAATTTACGGATGTTTTCGTAGATGGTACGTCCTTCCTTGATGGCGGACACGATGGTGGCAAAATTATCGTCGGTGAGTATCATGTCCGAGGCTTCTTTGGCAACATCAGTGCCTGTAATGCCCATGGCCACCCCTATATCAGCCTTTCTAAGTGCCGGAGCATCGTTGACCCCATCTCCAGTCATGGCCACAATTTCATCCATGCCTTCCAGTATTCCGGCTATCCTCATCTTATGTTCAGGCACTGCACGGGCGAATATAACATTTTCACCAGAAACCAGAACTTTTTTAACATCATCATCAGTCATCTGGTTAAGATCCTTACCTTTAATGATTTTGCAGGGTTTATCACTTATTATGCCAACTTCCCGGGCAATTGCCTCGGCAGTGAGACCATAATCCCCGGTGATCATTATGATGCGGATTCCAGCCCGATGACAGTCCTCTACTGCTGGTTTAACCTCAGGACGAGGTGGATCCTGCATAGCCACCATCCCCAGGAAGGTGAGATCCTGCTCCACAGCATCGGCACTGTAATTATCATAATTATCAGGAAGGTCACGGTAAGCCATTGCCAGAATACGCAGCCCTGAAGCAGCTAATTCATCATGTTTGGTTATTATATTCTTTTTAGCCTCTTCATGGAACTTTTTAACTTCTCCATCTACAGATATGGTGTTTGACAATCCAATTATTTTTTTAGGAGCTCCTTTTACGTAAGCCACTTGTTTTTTGTTATTTTTATGTATGCTGCTCATTGATTTACGCTGAGAATCAAAAGGCAGTTCAAAAATCCTTGGATTTTTTTCTAATTCCTCTTCCCAATTAAATCCACTCTTTTTCGCAGCTACCAACAACGCGGCTTCAGTGGGGTCGCCAATGATTTTCCATTTACCTCCATCGGCAGGTTCAATGAGTTTGGAGTCATTACAGAAGGTGGCAGAACGCATTAACAGTTTAAGTTCCCCAATTTCCCTATGGTCAATCTGCTGACCTTTATGTAAAAATCCGCCTTCTGGTGAGTATCCTGCTCCAGTAACATCGATTATTTCATACGGAAGCCAAATCTTACGAACTGTCATCTCATTTTTGGTTAAAGTCCCTGTCTTATCCGTACATATTATATTGGTTGATCCTAAGGTTTCTACACTGGATAAACGTTTTATAAGGGCATTTTTCCTTGCCATCTTCTGCACTGATGCGGCTAGTGCCAGGGTGACTGTGGGGAGCAGTCCTTCAGGAACATTAGCAACGGTCAGGCCAATGGCGAATATGAAAGCCATCTGGAGTGGTAGTTTAACTACCCATAAGTTCACTGCAAAGAGTGTAACTCCCAGGAGCACTGCAATCAACGCTATTATCCTGGTAACCCTGGCCAGTTCCTTCTGCAGGGGACTATCTTCATGACTAACTTCCTGTGTCAGACTTGCAATCTGGTTAAATTCTGTTTTTTGACCGGTTGCAAAGATAACTGCTTTACCAGAACCTGCAGAAACACTAGTACCTGCAAAAATTATATTGGGAGTCCCGATAAGATTTTCAGCCGCTGATTCTTTGGCATGGGAAACTTTTCGGACGGGTTTAGATTCACCTGTGAGGGTGGAGCTATCCACTTTCATCTGGCTGGCTTCCACTAGACGGGCATCTGCAGAGATGTTATCTCCCTCTTCAAGCACCAGAAGATCTCCAGGAACCAGCACAGCAGATAATATTTCCGTTTTCTCACCATCACGAATTACCTTAACCTGAGATGGTAATATTTTTTTCAAGGCTTCCAGGGCCTGTTCTGCCTTGTACTCCTGCCAGAAACTGAAAATAGCGTTGATGATGATAACTGCGATAATTGCAAACCCTAACTGGGGAGTACCACTTAAAAAAGCAAGAAAACTGGCTGCCCATAGGAGTAAAGCCAGAAGCTGGTAAAGATTGGCTAAAAACTTAAAAATAACTGGTTTTTTCTTAACTTCCTCGATCTGGTTATGTCCATAATATTCAAGCCTTTTTTCAGCCTCTTCGTTGGTTAAACCATTCTGAGAAGTGTTTAATTCAGTGTAAACCTCTTCAGGAGGGAGTTCATTGATCTGCATTTTTACACTTGAAGTTGACCTCTCTGTCAGTGGATTAATACAAGGAATTTCAGGGATTAATATGTAAATGAAATAATATAAATTTTAGGTGTTTTCTGGATTTAAGAAAAAATATTAAGGTTCTTAAGACCTTAAACTGCATGGAATATTATTATAATATTGAAATAAACCATTAAATGGTAAAATAAATAGTTTAGGGCTAATTAAACTCGGTTGAAAGTTCCGTTACCACCATTCACATCCCATCGATCAGTATGGACTTCCTGGGGAATGTTATTTTCAAAGTTACTGAAGGTGATATTTTTCTGGTGATAAACATCCACGAAGATGTTACCATTCAAATGGGTCACTGGACAAGGATCTGGATTATTTCCCGCGTATAAATTTAGGTTACTAGCATTAACTTTCTCGAATTTAATGTTACCATAATAATCAGAGTAATAGGTACCCACGTAGTTGTCAATAGGATATGGCAGAGGAACAGTAGTTGGTAGTTGGGCGGTGGTTGATTCTGGCTGAAATTCTCCCATATCTTCTCCGGGGATGGTTGAAGGATCATCTGGCTGGTTTTTTAAGTATATTGACATTAATTCATGGGCGATTAGTTCACAAAATTTCCCTCCTTCAAGGCCTTCATTGGCCATAACCACCACGCCCAGATCCTCAGAAGGTAAAAGGCGGACCTGAGTTGTGGATAACCTGGTTGATCCAGCGTGAAGTATGAACTTCTGGCCTTGGGTGTACATAACCCCCCATCCCAGGGCATACCACAGTTCAGTGTTTGGCTCGGATTCGATAAAAATCAGAGGCATATGTGTTTCAGCCATAGATTGGGATGAAACTATTTGTTGCCCGTTGAAAATTCCTTCATTAAGTTGGAAACGAAGCCAATTACCCATGTCTTTTATGGAACAGCTTAAACTTCCCGCAGGAGCCATGCCATCCAGATTGTTTGGATCCACGTAGTAGACCACTCCATCAACTATAACATGGGTACCGGAGTGGTTGGGGCTGTTAACATACTCCTGATAAGTAGTCACACTGGAATCCATTTTCAGGGGTTGTAGAATGTTCTCCTTTATTAACTGGGACCAAGTAGTGGATGATGCTCGGGCAGCAGAATGGCCAGCCAGAGAAAACATGATATTGTTGTAAGCGAATTTAGCACGAAACACGTTTTGTGATTCTATAAACCGCATACGATAGAGTGTTTCCATAAAATCATAGCTGAAATCCATAATATGCTCATTTCCAGCGTTTTCATACATACCTGTGCGATGTGAAAGCAGATCCTTCATATTGGCTTGTGGGGTGGCTACAGGATCTTGCAGGGTGAATTCGTCAGGATCAGGGAAATATAGCTGGGCAGTGTCATCCCAAGTCATTAAACTATCATCTACCAGAGATCCTATGGCAGTGGCAGTGAACGCCTTGGTACAGGAGCCAATCTGGAAGAGGGTGTCCGCATGTATAGGATCAGATTCTCCCACCTTTTTCACCCCCAGGGTCTTCGTGTAAACGATCTGGTCCTTATAAACCACCACCACGGCTGCTCCGGGGATAAGACTATTTTTAAAAAGATTTTCAACGTAGGAGTTGAATAAAACCATTATTTTATTAATATCAGGTGACTCCGGTGACGGATTTTGCTTTTTTTCTCCGTTATCCTGATTATGGGCTGTAGTTTTTGAGTATGCATTCACATTTAAGAAAAGGGGATTTACAACATTTCCTGACGAATCAGGTGATAATTCAGGGGTTAAAGGTGTTTGAAAACTGTCCAAATTATTATCATCCTCTGGTAAGACTGGGTTATGGGGTAAAATTACAATAACTATCACTATTAAAACTGTGGCAACCAATATCACCCCGATTCCAAGGTTTTTCAACAACTTGCCCCCTATTTTTTAGAGAAATAAAGGATCTACAGGAAGTAGTAGTGAAATTCTCGTCCTTATTTTTATCATGTAAACATGATTGTCTTAAAATTCTATTATCCACGGTTAGATATTAATATTTAACGCAGCTAAGTGAAGGAATAGTAAACATCATCATATCTGTTGGTGTGGTTTAGAACGGCATTTTCATACATACATGCTATGAATAAAAATTTAACTTATATGGTTTTTAAAAAGAGACTTAAATCCTATAAATTGGATGGTTAGGGCTTAACTGAACTAATAGAATATTTTTGGGGCTAAATTTATTAATGATAGTGGGGTACTAATTAATAAGAACATGATAAAAATATAGGAATGGTGGTTAAACTGATAATCGAAATAATTATTCTAATAGTCCTGATTGTAGTAGTGTTATTCATTGTTTCTCTCTACAACAGCCTTATTCAGCTCAGAAACCGGGTTAAAAATGCCTGGTCCCAAATTGATGTTCAATTAAACCGAAGGGCAGACCTGATCCCGAACCTGGTAGAAACAGTTAAGGGATACGCTAAACACGAAAAAACAGTTTTTGAAAAGGTAACCGAAGCAAGATCAGGTCTTATGAATGCTAAGACGGTTCAAGAAAATGCTGAGGCTAACAACATATTAACAGATACATTAAAAAGCCTTTTTGCCGTGGCAGAAAATTACCCTGACCTGAAGGCCAATGAAAACTTTCTGGAACTGCAGAGTCAGCTGGCAGAAACTGAGGACAAAATAGCTTACTCCAGACAGTTTTACAATGATACAGTGTTAATGTACAACAACAAATGCCAGATGTTTCCCAGTAATATGATAGCATCCACGTTTAACTTCCAGGAAGCAGAATTCTTCGAAATTGAAGATGTAAAAAGAGAAGTTCCCGAAGTTAAGTTTTAAATTATTTTTTTTAAATTATCTTTTTTAGTGACAGCTGGGGTTAAGACGACTTATTTTATTTTAGTAGCCATATTCTGATCCATTTTAGCGACAAGTTATACTAATTATATACTTACCAGAATTGATCCGAGTTAAGTTGGATGCAGTGACCAGCTACCATAAACTAAACAATCAATTACAATCTCAGAAAAAACAGTAAAAACTATTGACTTAATTTTATAATAGTATAATAATCATATTGTTGGGGTTAGTATGAAAAATGCAAAGATAATTTTTGGAATAATATTGGGAATCATAACTCTTTTAATTCTGGTTTTTTGTGTTGCAGTAGGTCTTTTTTATGTGTTCGCACCGAGCATAGCTGAATATGTAATCACAACCACAAAAAATGATTCTGATATAATTTCATCTAATACCTATAATTTTACAGATAACGGAACGCACAATGGAAGTAATGTTACATTAACAGTTACATATGCAACAATAGATGCTAATGACACTAAAAATCTAACTTTGGGTAACTATTTAAAATGGTTGTTGGGATGGAAATGATTAATAATGGAGGTTAAATTTGGAAACATAATTTACTAAAATATTACCATAATTGTAATTAATACATGCCACTTATCCTAGTAATTTAGTGGTTAAATTAAACCGAATTATTTTTCCAAAAAATGCACACTGTAATATCTGCATTACCCAGAAACCACTTTTTGATTTCGGAGTCGGTATCCTAATTGATTGAAGAAATAGTTAATTTAACGATACATTACGGTACATTGCATGATTTAATGTAATGAATAGTCCCTTTAAAGTTTATCATACTATTCAAACCCTGATTTCGTCAATATCAATTGATGACTATATTTTACTATTTAATGTGTTAAATGGTACCTATTTGGTAAAATCAAGATATAAAAAAATTTTCACACCCATTACACACAAACATGAACAAATATTTCAGATAAATTTGATTTTTAAATGGTAAATAGAACTAATATATCGACAGGAACATAGTTGGTGATGGTAGTAACTTATGGTAGAATATGAAACTTTTACTTAAGTAACAAGGAGAAAAGGAAAACAGGTATACATTCCTGACACCATCTTGACAGTTGCAGATATCCAAGAAGGCGACTGCATGGAAGTGAAAATCATGAAACTAAAAGTATCAACAGAAACCAATAACAAGTAAAGGGGTGGATTATTATGGTAAAACTAAAGGGTTTTGACAATGTAGAACTAAAGAAAGAAAAAATTATGAATGTTGGAAGTATAGCAAGAATTAACCAAGTTATAGACTTACTAAGGGAGTTAGAACCTACTGAGGAAATAAATCAGTGTCTTGAATTACTGGAAGAAGTAAAAAAGATTGAAGGTTGGTAAAGGGTTAGACTCCTGACTTATTCATGATAACTTCCGGAATGTTGCAGGTATAGGAAGGTGATTATTTAGAAGTTACCACTAGAAAACTGAAAGTGTCAGAAGATAGTTAAATGTATAGCATTTGTCTAATGAAGCGATTTTATGCGTTATTTATATTGTGATAAGTGTGGCAATATTATGTATTAAAATCTGAAGAATCATTGGAAGACTTTGATGAAAAACTTGTGAATGTGGTGGAAGGTTAATACTCGGTGAAATAGCTGATAATCAATCAAATAGACAATTCATTATTTCAAAAACAAATTTAAAAGATTTTTTTAGTTCTTTAGCTATAGGAATAAGTGTAGGATTATTTCTACATTAATGTCATTTGAAGGATATCTATCCCTCTTTATGGTGTTTATTATATTATCTGGCTTTGTTACATCTGTTCTCATTTCAAAAGAATCTCACATGCCATATTTTTTTAATTCCTGTCGATTGAAAGCTAATTTTAAATTAAGTAATGCTTATGAAGGTGTTACTGCAGCTATTGTAATTAATATTACCTTCCAAAGCTATTTATGGTATATTTAGTAATTAATAATCCTAGCCCCTCCCATAATTTCAATATATCTCATTCTAACGCGTAATTATGCTAATTATATCCCCATCTTCCAGTTCATGATCACTGGCCACCCTACGACAACTTCGAGCATCTATGGCATGCATGAAACCCTCACCAATATCAGTGTGGATGAGGAAAGCCATGTCCCTTGGTTTAGAACCACGGGGAATTAGCAATGCATCAGGAAGCACGTTACCTTTCTGGTCGCACATTTTATGTTCATCTTCTACGGGGTAAACCACGATCATATCCATCAAGCTGAAAACAGCCTGATTAAGAGCGTTCTGGACACCAGTACCTCCATACTTTTGCAGCACGTTTTCTCGAATGTATTCCAGGGCATTTACCTGCTGGGAACTCAGTTTATCTTTCTGGAGGATTTCAAAGTCAGGTTCACCCGAAACATATTTTATCAATCCGGCTTCTGCCGCCCGAATTAATGCCAGTTCAGCTTCAGCAGAAGCAGGGACCACATTATCATATTTTTTCTGGAGTCTTTTAATGTTATCATCGGCGTGAGGTAAATCTGCTTTGTTTGCCACGATAAGCATGGGTTTAGCGATTTTAAGAAGATTATCCAGTAGTTGTATGATGTCCTCTTTTTCCCAGTCCTTGTACTCCTTTTTAACAGCTCGTTTGGCTTCAAGCACGTCTTCTACCATGATGCCTGCTCCACTGAGCTGTTCTGCTATTACCTTGGCAATGTCCAGTTTCTCGGAAAGTGCCTTTCTTACCAGTTTATTCCAGTTTTTATCAAGTATTCCGAAAAGCCACATGGTTATCTCATGCTCCAAAAACTCCACATCCTCCAATGGATCATGGGTTCCTGGCTCACAGGGCCTTCCCTCATCATCAGTTGCTCCGGAAGCATCAATCACATGGATGAATACTCTGGCCTGACGAAGGTCGTCCAGGAATTTATTACCCAATCCACGTCCTTCATGGGCTCCAGGAACCAGCCCAGCAACGTCTAAAAGTTCTACAGGAATCAACCGTGTCCCTTCCAGACACTGGGAATTCAGGGGGTTGCATTCAATATCTAACTCGCGGCAGGGGCATGGTTTAACCACATGGCCCACTGCTTTGTTAACATCAATGGTGGTAAATGGATAGCCAGCAACTTCTGCTTCTGAAAGGGTAGCTGCGTTGAAAAATGATGATTTGCCCACATTGGGCTTTCCGGTAACTGCGATCTGGAGCATGATATCACTAGTAGTTCTTTTACATCCCAAGTTTATTAAAGATTTTATTAGATAAACTCTTGAAAATTTTAATTTTAATTCATATTTTACTCATCATGTCATAGATCATATAGTGGTTGTGATTACTTATCTTTTAGACTAGATTTTGAAGTGTTACACCAAAGAAGATGTTAAATGTTATCATGGCAAGTTTACAGTGAAAATGGTCAAAACAATAAAATATCAAGATTTTAAACAATTAAAAGGGGATCTGGTAATATTTTTTAATGTTAAAGATATTTTACGTACAGAGGGGAGGGTGATTAATTGATTGAAGATATAAAGATTATATCAGGGAAAAAATAGATAAAATCTAATAACAACGATAATATGCCCATATTTATTTATTACATGTCCATGAAGTGTTCGGGAAATAACTAGTATAGATTAAACTAGAAGGGGGGAATGTTTTTTGTGGAAAGATGAATTAGTAGAAATTTTATTTTCTAGTGATCCTTCTAAATTAAACGTTAAAAAAGCTATAAATTTGAAATATAAGAATATGCCTTCGTTTTTATACAAATATAAGGATTTTAATGATAAATATTCATTAGAATTATTAAAATCAAATGAAATGTATCTTTCAAGACCTACTGAGTTCAACGATCCTTTTGACTGTGCACTTAAGATGGCTACAAAGGATTTACCTGATGATTATATTCGGAATGTTCTAACAGAATCAATTATTAAGAGAATGAAAAGGCAAGGTTACAAGGTTTCAAATAAAGAATTAACTAAACTAAAAAGAAAAAAAGATATTGTTCATAGTTTAGCTAAATTTATAGTTAAAAAGAGGGCCCCTCCTAATATTATGATAGAAGATCGTGAAAAACTGATTGAAAGTGAAGAAAAAATTTTCAGAGAGGGTTATATAGATCCTGAGTTTAAAAAAAATATTCATGTAACTTGTTTTACTGAAACTTATGATTCAATCTTAATGTGGAGTCATTATGCAAACAACCATGAAGGTTTTTGTGTTAAATATGACTTTAAAGAATTAGGATTAAATAATCCCGTGGCACGTTTCATATTCCCAGTTATTTATAAAGATACACTTTTTGATTTGAAAGATTATATACCAGATTCCAACAAAGACTTTGGTAATGTTTTAAAAAAATATATGGGAAACATTAAGGCTGAAGAGATTTTAGGAGGGCTTAAAATTCCTCACTCAGCAAAAAACGTTAATAATATGCTTGTTTTTTGTAATGCCTTAATTAAATCCAAAGTTTGGGATTATGAAAAAGAATGGCGATATGTTTTTCCATTTAATAATGTCGAAAATAAAGTAGTATATTTACCTGTTCCGAAACCTAAAGCTATTTATTTGGGCGCGAAGGTTTCTAAAACCAATTGTAAGAAAGTCATAGAATTAGGAAAGGAAAAAAACATTGATGTTTATAAGATGCAAATTAAACCGTCTGAATTTGCCTTAGAATCTGATATAATTCTAAAATGTTAATTTTTAGCAGTATTTAGTATCAATATCTTAGTATTTCCATTAAATTATTAAAATCACTAAACTGTTTTTATCATTTAGTGATTTAATTAATGATTTGTTAATACAAATACGATGATTTTCAATAAACAAACATCTGTCATGAAAAATTTATATAAATGAAAATACATTATATTTACTAAAATTAGTTAATGTAACATAATTGGGCTTTGCAAGATAATTTATAATCATAATATCTTGTGGTCGTGATTTTTCTTGATTGGTGAATCTCCATTTAAAATTAAGTTTTGAATAGCATTATATTAGATAATCAAACATTAATTAACTGTTCATTATCATCTGAAATACCAGGAGCAAATAACATGGCAAAACTTTACCTAGTAGGAATCGGACCAGGATCCAGTGAATATTTAACTAAAGCAGCCATTAAGGCTGCAGAATCTGTGGATGTTCTGGTGGGGAGTCAAAGAGCTCTGGATTTATTTTCAGGATTTTCTGGGGATACTCTGGTACTCAGGGCACGTAACATGGATGAAATGATGAAAAAATCCGTTTTTCTGGTGGATGAGGGTAAAGATGTGGCCATTCTATCCACAGGAGACCCAGGATTCTCCGGTGTTCTGAAACCCATCCTGAGGTTAAGGGATGACCTTGACATTGAGGTTGTACCTGGCATCAGTTCCCTGCAACTTGCTGCAGCCAGGCTTCAGCTCCCCTGGGATGAAATTAATCTTTTAACTCTGCATGGGAAGGGTAATTCAGATAAGATATTGGAATTTTTAGATAACCAAAAGCCCACAATGGTGTTACCTGATTTCAGGGTGGAAAAATTAGCCCAATTCCTCCTGGAGAGGGGTGTTGATCCGGAAAGAAAAGTAGCAGTGTGTGAAAGGCTCAGCTATCCTGATGAAAGAGTTTTCAAGGGAAAGTTAGAAGAAGTTGCCAATATGGAGTTCAGTTACCTGTGTGTAATGGTGGTGTACTGGGAATAATCCTCCACACCTATACGTCCTTACAGTTAATCACATAATTCTTCGTCTTCTTCCTGCCACGGTGGTGTAACCACACACAAAAATTTTAATTCTCCATCCCCAACATTTTCTATCCATTGCACATGTTCTGGTGGGATGTAAATGGCTTCACCCGGTTTTACCCCAGAAACTTCCCGGTTAATATGCATTCTACCTTTACCTTCCAGTATATAGTATATTTCCACACCAGTCTTCAATTTATGTGGTAAAGATGCCTTACCTTCTTCGATTATGGCATGAGCAATACTGCACCCCATGCTGATACCTTCATTTTTGGGGTGTAGAATCTCACACAGAACTGTCTTATCCTGCACCTGGAAGTACTTGCAGTTTTTGAGGGATTTTATCAACATATAATCAGCATCACTACTTCAATCCAATTATATTTTTGGTTCCCTGAATTCAAAAGTAGTACAAAAATCCAAAAAAATCCGGATATTCAATCTCAATCAATTCAGTTAATTCAATCTAAAGAATTAGACTAGAAATAAATCTTGTGTCATGAATATTTTCAAGGGCCTGTTGACAGAAATACAAGCCCCCGAGTTTTTGGTAGGTGTCTATTAGATAAATATAACCTCTTTTTTCACATTAACATATACTTTCGTGAATTATATCGTGATAATTATCACAGGATGACCAGAAAACTGTGAAAAATAACAGTTCAAGTTTGTTATTATTTTTCCACATCATCTTCATCATTTATGATTTCAAAAATTTTAAAGGCAACAATAGAACCACAGAGCCAGGAGGCGATTTTTATTGGTCCAACTGGTGATTTTTCACCTGTAAAGTCAGCTAGGATTCTGAATATGAACACAATAACTAAAAACACTAAAAAAGCGATAATAATGCTCAAGATTCTTTTGTAATTTATTTTATCCCCTCCAAAATCATGTCCCCTAATTCAGGATGAATTCTATTCATGTTCATTGTTTCCTGAAGCCAGGGCTTCCAGTTCATCCAGCATTTCTGGTTCTGTTCCTTTTTTTTCTTCTCTTTTAATAATGATTATTCCTACAGCAGCACCCAATATCCCTCCCAATGTATCGATGAACAAGTCTTCCATGGTATCGGCCAGGGGCGAGGCAACCATGGATCCCTGGGTGAGTCCTGTGGGGAGGTAATGTCCAATAACCGGGTATAATGCCTGATCATAGAAATATTCTGCCATTTCCAGACCCGCACCCATCCCCATAGTTATCAGAACGATTAGGGTAAACATAACTCCGGTACTGGCCTGAAGTTTCCCCAGAGCATAGAAGGTGTATATAATCATCATACCCACCAGACCCACAATGGAGGATATCAACAGGTGCATGAATTTATCATAATAGGGCACCCGACTGTAGAAACTGTAGGCATCAGCCATAATCAGCTCAAAAAAGATCACAATCAGGAACAATATCTCTATATCCACAGGAACAACGCATATCCTATTTTTAGTGAAAAACCAGGGTGTAAGAAGTGCTGCAAGGGCTAAAAGGGCTAAAATTCCGAAAAACATTTCACCCAGGATTATCTGGTACACGGCATTAATCAGGATAATTATCCTTAAAAACAATCTCAAGTATCTCTTCCAGGGGGGTACCTTGGTTAAATCGATAGGACAACTTTTTCCATGCATCTGGTCACCACCGGAGAATAGATGGATTTATAAACATGATAAGAATCTCTGGATCCGTCTGGTTATTCTATATTTGGTTTAAGTAAGTAATAAATGATGGTAATGGATTTGTTCTATCACGTCATGATTCTTAAAGTTGACAATGGAAATGATAGATTTAAATATGAGTACTGAGTACACATACTCTTATAATTATTAAGAATAACTATATTTTTCCAGAAAATTTATTAAAACTGAGATTATTTAAAAAGTGTTCAGTGCAGGTAATAAACTGATGAATTAATTTGAAGCTTGAGGAACCATGAAAAAAGGATTTTTATCGGTACTGTTTTTAGTTGTTGCTTTCCTGGCATTGATTCAGCCAGTATCTGCCTGGGCAGCACCAAACCATTATGCCATCGTTGAACAGGTTTATTACGCTCTACCTGCTGATGCCCAGGAAAATTTGAATCTTTCCGAGATGATCAACGGTGCAGATGACCCGGATTTTAAATTTTTTGACTTCCAGTACCACCACTACCCTGCCAGTCAAGAAAAAGCCAATTACTGGCTGGAAAAAGGCAAAGAATATTATGCTGATGGAAAGTACAACCAGGCCAGCTACTGTTTTGGAGTGGCAACCCATTACATTTCAGATGGTGTTTGCCCACCACACTCAGGGGGAGGTCAGTCCGGCTATCAGCACACTAAATACGAGTTAGAGGCTATGCTATTTACACCACATATCACGGTTAAAAATGGTGCTATCGGTTCTTTACAGTCTAATTATGTTCAGACCAGTGGAGATGCATGGGAACAGTGGATAAAAACTGGAGAAGATGTATATATCCAGGAACCTCTGGATCATGCAGCTGATATTTCCTATTTGGCTGTGAAAGATGCAGTTATATAGAAAATTAAAGTCTTTAGGAGCGTATGTGGTTGTATTGATAAGGGAGTATACTAAAATAGATATAATAAAATAAAAAAAGAGATTTTTTTTAGGAAGCCCCTGCTTCAGGCTCCCCATATAGAATTTTACCAACTTCTTTCAGTTTATCGGTTCCCTTGATTTCCTCACGGAATAAAGGTATTTCAGCCACTAACTGTTCACCGAATTTCTGATGGATGCTTTCCATCCGTTTTTGTTGTATCTGGCGTCGTGCCCGGCAGAAATCACAGTCGGCTTCTTCAGGCTGGATCTGGTTAACGATAACTGCATCAGCGTACATATTGTTCTTTTTTAAAGCTTCCATGGCTCTTTCGGATTCGTAGATGGACATTTCCTCAGGGATAACCACCATTTTGAAGGATGTTCTTTCAGGATCGGCCATAACTTCCCTGGCAGCACGAATTTGTTTCTTGGTGGCTTCCATATCCTCTAAAGCTTTATCTTCTTCCTCTTCATCCCCCATGAAGGGCATGATGTTTTTGAAGGCCTTGGCCATGCTTCCGATCTGTCTTCGGACTTTGATCATCTTTCCCACCCAACTGTCCATCATTTCAGGGAAAGATAAAAGTCGTAGGGTGTGTCCAGTTGGTGCTGTGTCGAAAACCACGATGTCGTACTCATCAGTGGTCATGTACTGCAAAAATTTGTCAAAAGCCGCAGCTTCGTCTATTCCTGGGGACATGGTGGCCATTTCCATCTGATCTTCCATCATACCCATGTCCATACCAGGGTTAAGGGCCTGTTGTTCCTTCATCTTGGCCTGGTAATCCTTCATGGCTATTTCAGGATCGATTTCCGCAGCCCACAAGTTTTCACCGATAGGGGTGGGGTCGTGTCCAAGGTTCTTTTCTAAAGAGTCAGAAAGGGAGTGAGCAGGGTCTGTTGAGATTACCAGAGTTTTTTTCCCTTCTTCAGCTAACCATAGGGCGGTTGCAGCTGAAACAGTGGTTTTACCCACTCCGCCTTTACCTCCAATAAATACGAATGTTGTTTTTCCTTTTTTAAATTTGAAAAGGTCTTTAAATGCCATTATTCATGCCTCCATTAATTCGTCTAGATTTAATAAGCCTAAAATAAGCCTTAATCTTTCTGGGTTAATAGTTTCTATGGGATTATCTTACTTAAATTCTGTGGACATATAAAAATTGTGCAAATCCATATTAAATAAGGACATATAATATAATCAAATGATAACATAGCAAATCCATTTACACAAGAAAAATTGGTTATTAAGGGTTAAACATGGTTTTAGGAGTAGATAAAAATTCCAATGGTTCATTAATATATTATACTAAAATTAGGACCATTTCCTAAATTAGATAAATACTTGGTGATGATATGGGTTATGATAACAGAATTTTACCGGTTTTAGACGTTTCTAAAGTGGCATTTGAGATATCTACTTTCATTGAAAATTCATTAATAGAATCAAATGCCCAGGGATTGGTAGTGGGCCTTAGTGGGGGATTGGATTCATCGGTCACAGCCAAACTCTGTGCAGAAGTTGTGAATAAGGATAAAATTCTGGGACTAATAATGCCCAGCCAGAGTACAAATAAAGAGGACATCAATGATGCTGTAAACCTGGCAGAGGAACTGGGCATAAAACACAAAACCATACAGGTTGATCCACTCATCGAACCAGTCCAGAAAGTATGTAGTCGTTCTGTGGACGATGAGAATTATAAACTAGCTGGCGCAAATCTCAAGGCCCGTATGAGGATGCTAATCCTTTATTACCATGCTAACGCATTGAACCGGTTGGTAGCAGGTACTGGTAATAGAACCGAACTTTTAGTGGGTTATTTCACCAAATATGGTGATGGTGGGGTGGATATCCTCCCTATTGGGGGATTGTACAAAACTGATGTAAGAAAATTAGCAGAACATCTTGAAATCCCTGATAACATTCAAAATAAAGATCCTACAGCAGGGTTATGGCCAGGACAGACTGATGAAGATGATCTCGGAATAAAATACGAACTTTTAGATGAGATATTGTACCTCATGGCTGAAAAAGGAATGGAAAAAGACGAAATCGCTCAAAAACTCAAAATAAGCCTGGATGAAGTGGTAAATGTTAAATTAATGGTGAGGGCAGCAGAACACAAACTAAAAATGCCACCGATGCCACCAATAGTTAGGTAACTCTGATAACATAACCTTACCGGATGAAAACACCCACTATTTAAATTATAAATGATATATGGGTTTAATCAATGACATATGGGAAGTTTTGCATGTATTCAATGATTTATGTAACTGTTTCTGGAGTTGAAGAAGCCAAAAAAATAGCGAAAATTCTTTTAAATGAAAAAATTGTAGCCTGTGCTAATATAATCCCTGTCATGGAATCTATTTATTGGTGGGAGGGAGATCTGGAGGAAGATGTTGAATCCATCCTCCTTTTGAAGACCAGTTCAGAATTGGTAGATAAAGTTATAGACAGGGTAAAAGATATTCACAGTTACCAAACTCCCTGCGTGCTGGAAATCCAGATTAAAAAGGGATCACAGGACTACTTGGATTGGCTGGAAAACGCATTGAAATAGTCAAATCTAGTATAACTTGTTTAAATTTTTAGTTAAGAAATTGATGATAATTTAATTTTACCAAATCAAAGACAATAATGGCGGTGATGCAGTGACAGACATTAAAATAGAGGAGAAATGGCAGAAGAAATGGAAAGATGCAAAATTATTTCAATCTAATCCTGATAACCGAGAAAAAGTTTTCTTAACCGTGGCCTATCCCTACCCCAGCGGGGCAATGCACGTGGGACACGGCCGTACATACACAGTACCTGATGTTTACGCCCGTTTTAAGAGAATGCAAGGATACAATGTACTATTCCCCATGGGATGGCATGTAACCGGGGCACCAGTAATAGGCATAGCCAAACGTATTAAAAGACAGGATCCCTGGACACTTGACATCTACCAAAACGTTCACAAAGTACCATTAAGTGAACTTGAAAAGTTCACCGACCCCCATTACATTGTAAAATATTTCAGCGAAGAATACCGTCAGGTAATGACACACTTAGGTTATTCCATTGACTGGAGACGCGAATTCACCACCATAGACCCCACTTACCAGAAATTCATCACCTGGCAATTCGCTAAACTCAATGAAAAAGGATTAGTACGCCGAGGATCCCACCCGGTTAAGTACTGCCCAGATGATGAAAACCCAGTAGGGGACCATGACCTTCTGGAAGGTGAAGGAGTCACAATAAACGAATTAACCTTGATTAAGTTTTCAATAAATGGAACATATCTGGTAGCCGCCACATTCAGGCCCGAAACGCTATTCGGTGCTACTAACATCTGGTTAAATCCTGATGAGAAATATGTTAAGGTTAAAATGGATGATGAGGAATGGATCATCAGCCAAAAAGCCTATGAAAATCTGTTAAACCAGAAAAACAACCTGGAACTGGTGGGAGATGTTGATGCAGCTGGTCTCATTGGACAGTACGTGGAAAACCCTGTAACCGGAAAAAAACACATGATTTTACCTGCATCATTCGTAGACCCTGATTATGCTACGGGAGTAGTATATTCTGTACCTGCACATGCCCCTGCTGATTACATAGCTCTCCAGGACCTTAAAAATGACACTGAAACCCTGAAAAAATATGGAATACAGGAAAAAGTCGAAAAAATCCAGCCAATCGGCCTTATAAGCCTTAAAGGATTTGGAAAACACCCTGCAGTGGAGATGATAGAGCAGATGGGTGTTAAAAACCAGAATGACCCCAAACTCAAGGAAGCCACCAACCAAATGTACAAACTGGAACATGCAAAGGGAGTAATCAAAGAGCATGTTACAGATTACGCTGGCTTCAAGGTACCTCAGGCCAGGGATGCCATTAAAGAACACCTCCTGGAAGTGGGTAAAGGGGACATAATGTATGAATTCGCAGAAAAACCTGTGATCTGCCGTTGCGGCACTAAATGTGTGGTTAAAATTCTGGACAACCAGTGGTTCCTCAAATACTCCGATGAAAAATGGACCCAGACCACCCTCAACTGCCTGGAAGGTATGAACACCGTACCAGGGGAGATAAGATCCAACTTTGAATATTACCTTAACTGGTTACATGACTGGGCATGTGCCCGTAGAATAGGATTGGGAACACCCTTACCATGGGATCCACAATGGTTAATCGAGCCTTTAAGTGACTCAACCATTTACATGAGTTATTACACCATCGCCCCCCACTTGAAAAAGATGGACCCTGAAAAAATGGATGAAGAATTCTTTGATCACATTTTCCTGGATAAAAAAACCGATAAAAACATTCCACCCGCCATAAAAGAAGAATTCAACTACTGGTATCCCTTAGACTGGAGGTTATCTGCCAAGGACCTGGTGGGAAACCACCTTTCATTCCACCTGTTCCATCACTCTGCCATATTCCCTGAGGAAAAATGGCCCCAGGGAGTGGTGGTCTTTGGAATGGGCCTCCTGGAAGGCAATAAAATGTCTTCTTCCAAGGGAAACATCATCCTCCTGGAAGATGCCATAAAAATCCACGGAGCCGATGTGGTACGGTTGTTCCTCATGTCCTCAGCTGAACCATGGCAGGACTTTGACTGGAGGGAAAAAGAGGTTATAGGAACCAAAAAACGCCTAGAATGGTTCATAGAATTCGCTGCCATGGTGGATGAACTACACGGTTCACAGATCCAGTTAACAGATTACATCCAAGCCCCGGATGTTGATAACTCCATCAACGCCTGGATGATCAGCCAGGTTAACCAGAGGGTTCGAGACGCCACCCATGCATTGGAAGGATTCCAGACCAGGAAAGCACTACAAGAAGCATTATTCCTGTTTAAGAAGGACATAGACCATTATCTGCACAGGGTGGACCATGAACTCAAGAAAGATGCTGGTCAGGAAGAAATAACCCAGGTACTTGCACATGTCTTAGGAATATGGATCCGTTTAATGGCCCCATTCACCCCACATGCCTGTGAAGAACTGTGGGAAAGACACGGAGGTCAGGGATTTGCATCACAAACGCCATGGCCTGAAGTAGATGAAAGTCTCATTGATGAAAAAGTCCACAAGGGTGAGGAAATCATCCAGGGACTGGTGGATGATGTCAGGGAGATTGAAAAGATCACCAAAACCATCCCAGAAAAAGTACATGTTTACCTGGCTCCTGAATGGAAATGGAAGGTCTTTGAAATTGCCCATGAAGTTGGAAAACCAGATGTTGGTCAGATCATGGGAAGATCCATTAAGGCCAACATCCATGATGATAAGAAGGAACTGGCAGGATTCGCCCAGAAGATAGTTCGAGAGATGACCCGTATAAACTACGTAGGATATGTAGATGAAAAACACCTCTTGGAAGATGCACTGGACTACATTGCCAGAGGAACAGGTGCCCAGGTGATAATATACCAGGAACCAACTTACGATCCCAAAAACAAAGCCAGGAATGCATTACCCTACAAACCAGCACTGTATATTGAATGAAATTCGACATTAAAAATACAGGTTAAAATATAGGATCATCTCCCTTTAAAGGGGGATGATATTGGGGTTTTAGAGGTGTAATTATCTTTTAACAAAAGGTGATTACCTGATAAACGTGACATGCATAGTTATTCTTTCTATTAACTTTTTGTCACGCGATTTTTAAGAGTTCCAATTCCTTCCACATTAACTTCTGCAACATCACCAACCTGCAGGGGTCCCACTCCTGGCGGAGTTCCAGTGGCGATCACATCACCTGGTTGCAGGGTCATAATTTCTGATATAAAGCTTATCAACTCTTTTGGAGTAAATATCATATTTTTGGTACGGGAATCCTGTTTAACTTCACCATTAACCTTCATACATACTCTCTGATTAGAAGGATCAAGTTCAGTTTCTATCCATGGGCCGATGGGACAGAATGTATCGAAACTTTTTGCACGAGTCCACTGCCCATCTTTTTCCTGTAAATCTCGGGCAGTAACATCGTTAAGAACAGTATAACCTGCAATGTAATCCAAAGCATCATCTTCACTAACGAAACGGGCTTCATGACCAATCACCACAGCCAATTCTGCCTCATAATCCACATGATGGGACTGGGCAGGATAAATGATACTATCTTCATGGCCGATAACCGTAGTTGAAGGCTTTAAAAACAGGATAGGTTCATCAGGAAGGGCCATATTCAACTCTTCAGCATGGTCACGGTAATTTAAACCCACACAAATGATTTTACTGGGTTTAACTGGTGGAAGAATCTTAACTTCATTTAACAAGTAAAACTCTTTCCTTTCCAGATGATCAGGGTGTGAATGGGCTGCTTCAAGGAGAGAATGTTCTATTTCAACCATTCCTCCATTGATAATCGCACCATTTTTTTCCTTTCCATCTTTTTTAAATCTTAAAAGCTTCATAGAATCCCTACAATTACATTTATCCGGTCAAAATGTAATAATACATTCAACTTAGATGATTCATTCGTCTTAAATGATTTTTTAAATTTTGATGATTCTTTCAACTTAGATGATTCTTTCAATGGGAACCACCAGAATATCCCGGGCACCGATCTTTTTCAAACGATTAACCACCTGGAATACCTCATGTTCATCCACCACAGCGTGAACTGCCACCACCCTATTATCAGAGAGGACTTGAGATACAGTGGGGCCGCTCATCCCTGGCATGGCCTTTTTAACTTCGTCCAGGACTTCCTCATCCACATTCATCATCACCAGTTTTTTACCCTCAGCATCCAGAACACCACGTATTCCAGTTCTGATTTGTTCAATTTTATCTTTTTTCTCCTGGTAGCTTTCAGGATTGGCTATAAGATGCACAGAGCTTTTTAAGATGGTTTCCACTATCTTCAGATGATTCATCTTCAAAGTGGTGCCCGTGCTGGTAAGATCAGATATAAGGTCTGATACTCCAATAAAAGGAGCTATTTCGGTTGAACCACTAAGTTGGACTATTTTAACTGGTATTCCATTGGTTTCAAGATATTTTTCAGTGAGGTGGGGGAATTCAGTGGCCACAATAGAACCTTCCTTAACATCGGAAAGCTGGTTGATATCGGAGTCTTCAGGGGCAGCCAGCACCAATTTGGATTTTCCAAAGCCCAAGTCTTCTAATATTTCCACACGGACTTCTTTTTCCCGTATTAAATCCAGACCAGTCATTCCCAGGTCAGCAGCACCATCAGCAACGAATTCAGGAATATCAGAGGCCCGGGTGAACATAACATTAATCTGCTGGTCGAAAGTTGCTGAAAAAAGCCTGCGATTAACGGTATCCTTCAATCCAATCCCTGCCTTAGATAACAATTTTACTGCAGGGTCACTGATCCTTCCCTTGGATGGAAGGGCTATTTTTATTTCCATTTAAAAAATCCTCCTAGACTAGAACATTGTTAAGTTAAAAACTTTAATAGGTGCATATAAATCTACTTGCATTCAACATTATCTTGAAAAAAATGATGGTAACCAGACGAGTAATGAAGAACTGGTTTTGTTGTTAAGTTTCACTAGAACTATAATGACGTAGATATTTATGTTATTTTCCTCAATCTTAAAATAGATAGGTGGTCCCATGGAAACCAAGACTATTCTCATAAAAAACACTACTATTCTAGCCAAAGGACTTCGAAAAGGCTCAGTGCTCATAGAAGACGGTAAAATCATTGACATAAATAATAAAATCCGTTTCTGGGGCATAGACGAAGTTATTGATGCAGAAGGGAAGATTTTAATTCCTGGACTGGTCAACACTCACACCCATCTTTCCATGAACCTCATGAGGGGACTTGCTGATGACCTGCCTCTGGATGTCTGGATGAATGATCATATATGGCCAGTGGAAGCACATCTGGAAGGAGAACACTGCTATGCTGGAGCTCTTTTAGCGGCACTGGAGATGATCAAATCAGGAACCACTACTTGTGATGACATGTACTTCTTCATGGATGACGTGGCCAGGGCCATTGATGAATCAGGAATAAGGGGACTCCTCTGTCATGGTATGATCGACCTGTTTGATGAGGAAAAGAGAAAGGCAGAGTGCAAGGAAACCAAGCGCATCATAGAAAAATGCCATAACACTGCTGATGGCAGAATTCAAGTGGCACTGGGGCCTCACACTCCTTACACTTGTTCAACCGAGCTTTTAAACTGGGTTCGCAAAAAAGCTGATGAAAAGGGACTTAAAATTCATATACATGTTTCAGAAACTGAAAAAGAGGTTGAAGATAGCTTAAATGATAGGAAAAAAAGGCCTTTCGAGTACCTGGATGATATTAAATTTTTAGGTCCGGATGTGATAGCTGCCCACGCTGTATGGCTTTCAGGGGCTGAAATAGCTTTAATAAAAGAAAATAATGTTAAAATATCCCACAATCCTCTGAGCAACATGAAATTAGCTTCAGGAATATCACCAGTTTCTGACATGCTGGCCAATGGAATATGTGTATCTCTGGGAACAGATGGGGCTGCATCTAATAATAGCTTGGACCTTTTCCAGGAAATGAAAATAGCTAGTCTCCTTCAAAAAGTGCGTACTCTAGATCCCACAGTTTTACCTGCAGGTGCAGTCCTGGAAATGGCCACCATGGGTGGAGCAACGGCATTGGGCATGGAAAAAGAGATAGGAACCATTGAGGTTGGGAAAAAAGCAGACCTGGTTTTGATGGATAGAAGAGCTCCACATCTAACTCCCTATAGAAATCCCGTTTCCCATCTGGTCTATTCTGCTGAAGGACCTGATGTGAGCACAGTTATATGTAATGGGGAGATTTTAATGCGCGAAAATGAAGTCTTAGTCCTGGATGAGATGGAAGTAATAGAGATGGCGGAGAACGCTTCAGAAGACCTCCTATCCCGAAGATAGTTAGGTCCAATTTGATGATTAAACTGTTATATATTATTCAACTAGTAATTAATTCTATAAGGCGATATTTTATGGTTGATAATGGAATTTTAACCCTTTTTGACGTTGATGGGACCCTGGTAAGGGGAGCTAGATGTCATTACATGGCTTTTGTCCATGCAGTTAGTAAGTTCTATGGAATGGAAGAAGATATCAGTGGTTTAAACTATGCTGGAAAAACCGACCCCCAGATACTGCGAGAAGTTCTGGAACTCGGTAAAATACCAGAGAAAGTCATTACTGATAACTTTCAGGATTGTTTGAATTATATGATTCAGGATTATGTGGCTAATGTGCATCGGGAGAATATTGTGGTGTTATCTGGTGTAAATAAGCTTTTGAATGAATTGAAAAATGAAAATGTTTTGTTAGGTCTTACCACTGGTAATCTGGAGCCAATTGCCTATGCTAAACTGGGGAGGGTGGGGTTGGATGATTATTTTGCCTTTGGTGGATTTGGTAGTGATAGTCCAAAAAGGCCTTGCCTGGTGGAAAAAGCCCTTAAACGTGCTCGGAATCAATATGGCTTCCGGGGAGATCAGATATTTATTGTTGGGGACACTCCTCGTGATGTGGAGGCTGCCAGGCCATTTGATCTTAAAACTATAGCTGTGGCCACTGGCAGTTATTCTACTGGGAAACTGGAAGAAACAGGGGCGGATTTTGTCTTTGATAGTTTAGAAAATGTTAACAGGGTATTAGAGATTATGGGGCTAAGTTAAGAGTATAAAACACGTTAATAATACGTTATATGAGTCACGTTGAATAAGGGAGTATGTTAAGATTTAAGTGAACTACGATTAAATCTTTCCGGCTTTTTCAAGTGCTTCGTTGTACCCTTTTTTAAACCCTATCTTGTAACCTTCTTTAAAAAGCTCTAAAGAGAATTCTCTCAGCCTTTCATTTTCTTTTTCGCAGTTTCGTTTATTTTTCTTAAACTGTTGCGTTTTTGAAGGTTCTTTATTTTTTAGTTTTTCCATATTCAATCCTCAATCACTTTTTAGGATAAATGATGGTAGAGGTGCACCTCTTATTCTGTTTGGGTTCTTTCTTCTCACTCAATATTAAGGATTTAACACTATATAACTATTGCTATTTGTGGTTTGAAATACACATTTAGTGTCCAAAAGTTGGGGAATTATAAAATTAAAACCTTGATCTTGTCACTTCATGTGTTTTTAAAGAAGATGTTTTCAAGAAATAATATTCAATCAAAATGGTTATAACAAGTTAAAAAAGTTTTAACCTTCTTGATGGTGGATACTTTTTGTTTAAAGCATCCCTTTCCGAATATTTTTTTAATAATTATCTTTTCAAGGTTCCCTTTCTGGATTTAAAATTCTTAATTGTTATTAGTTAGGGAGTTTATATTAATTAAATGATCAAATATGTGCTGATGGATATTGATCGAGGGGGTGATTTAAATGGCATATTTTCGAGAAAAAATTGAAACCATGCCTCGAAATGAGTTGGATGCCGTGTTGGATGAGCGCGTCCGCTATACAGTTGCTTATGCTGCAGAAAATTCTATTTTTTATCGTAAATGGTTCCAGAAAAATAACATAAATCCTGCGGATATCAGGGAACACGAAGATCTGCGGGAATTACCAATTATCTCTGGGAAAACAGTTCGTAAACACCAGCCACTAGAAACTGATGACTTTGAATTCAGATCTGTTGATTGGGATGAAGTTTACACCATTCATGAGACCAGTGGGACCAGTGGAACACCCAAGTCATTTTTTTTAACTGGAGAGGATTGGGATCGATATTCTGAGAAGTACGCTCGGTCATTTGTCAGTCAAAACTTCGGTCCGGGAGATAAAGTGGTGGTGTGTGCTTCTTATGGTATGAATGTGGGGGCCAGCACCATGACTCTTGCTGCCCAGAAAATGGGAATGACCATAATTCCGGAGGGTAAATGCACGTTTCCAGTACGTATCATGAAGAATTATCAGCCTACCGGTATCGTGGGCAGTGTTTTTAAACTCATCCGTCTGGCTCGAAGAATGGAAAAGGAAGGTATGAACCCTCAGGAATCCAGTATAAAACGCCTTGTTGCTGGTGGTGAGAGTTTTGCTGAAGAATCTCGTGCCTATGTGGAAAAATTATGGGATGTGCCGGTTTACAACACCTATGGTAGCACCGAAGGAACCATGTGTGGAGAGTGCCATGAGAAGGTAGGACTCCATGTACCGGAAGATATGGTGCATCTGGATGTTTATAACCCTCAAATGGAGGATTTCATTGCAGATGGGGAATGTGGAAGAATGGTTTTAACTACTCTACTTTCTCCTGGTGACAAAACTGGCACGTTACTTTTGAATTATGATACTGAAGATACCACAGTGGTGGTAAGCAGGGATAAATGTCCCTGTGGCCGTACACACATGCGAATACTTAATCCAGAAAGAGAGGCAGAAACAGCCTGGGTGATGGGTGCACCCTTTAACAGGGTTGATATTGAAAGAGGTGTTTTTCAAACGGGTAACATGGACTATTTAACTGGGGAATATGAGGCATTTCTCTATGGGGATGAAGAAGAAGTTACCCTCAGGGTGAGTATGGAGTGTCATGATGTCAAAAACTGCCCACAGGAACTTGTTCAGGAGAATTTTTTGAAAACTTTCCTTCAGTACAAAATTGCCCTATCTGAAGCATATCATGATGGTAGTTTTAACATCCTCTTTAATTTTACTGGACCTGGTGGTCTTGAATTTTATAAGATCAGGGGAAGACCTAAGCGTTTGGTTGATCGTCGGTGAGAGTAAATGGATTGACATATGAATTCATTTTTCTCCATAGAACTACGGAAATCCATAGACCTATAATGAAATGTATTGGGATACTTGGAATTGAATGGTCTTGATTCAGGTAGTTTCCACAAAATTTCATGGTTAGAAACTACTTTTACCCTAATCTATCTTTTACCCTAATAATAATCAAAGACCTGAACAGTCCAATTCACCTGATTTGCTGGAGTATCAGGAACATCAATGTTCACTGAGTAACTTCCTGGCTGAACATTGGATTGCAAACTCATAGCCTTAAGAGAAGTGTCAGCTCCTTTCCATGCCAGATCATCAGAGGATATAATACCACTAACACCGTAGATTTCGCACTTTAGACTGGTATCTTGTTTCAGGGGTTGGGCAGTGATATAAACCTTAACTTTACTTCCTTCAATCTGAAAAGACATTAAATCATCTGAATTTCCATTGTAAATAGCGATCTGCTGCCATGATGCATGTCCAGAAAGGTAAGAATCATTATCAGATATCGAACTATGAGTTCCAGGCCATAAAATGGCAACAGTAACGATAAACAGTATCAAAATACCAACACCCAAAATTTTCAAATTTTTAACCGTAAAACCTCCCTTATCATCCTTTTTTGAATCAGAAGGCATTTGAAACTTGAGGGGTTCGCCACAAAACTCGCAGATAACAGCATCATTCGGATTTTCATGTCGACATTTAGGGCAAATCATTTTCATTCACCAGTTCTTTTTTAAAAACAATTTCATGGATAATTTGTTACTTAAAGATATTATACTTTATTTCATTCCTGATGATAAGGTATGGCTATTAAGCTGATGGTAGTAAGATATGCTATTAAAAATAGTCCTGTTTGAGGATTGGCATACAAATAATATTCAATCAGCCTTGTAAACATTCGAACTATTTTCAAAACGAATTTTTGAGATTTAAAAATAAAAATTAGCGGGATGAAATTATTTATTAGGACTTTGCACTTCTAAAATCTGTATAGAATGGGTAGGGCAGTTCATCTGACAATCCAAACATCCACAACACCCGGCACTGTTTATATGGCATTTCAAATCCACAATAGAAATGTTATTCATTAGGCACACATCTGCACAAACACCACAACCAATGCAACTGTCTTTTACATTGGCTTTAAACTCTTCTTCAATCAAAATATCCACAATAGTCCGGGTATTTTCAAGATCACCAGTTAAAGAATAGGTAACATGTAAGAAATCCCTGTTACAACAGTTTGTTATTGACTCTGCAACTTCAATGGAGTTCCAAGAGAGATTCCTTCCATTCAAATAATGTGAAACTGTTGATCGATCCATACCAAGCTTATTAGCAATATCTTTTTGGAAATAGCCCTTTTCTCTGAGCTTAACCGCCGCCAGGTACTTCAATCCAGATGCAATATGTTTTGGCATTATCTCCACCATGTGTGTTAATTACACATTAATCAAGGTTTAATATTTATAGATTGCTACTGTGAGTGAATAGATCTGTCCAAATTTGTCATTTTAATCACTCAACTATGGATGGTAGATATGATAATTAAAAAAAATGAAGGACAGTATTGATATTAAATCATCAACATCCAATTAAAAATTTAACAACACCCATTGATAGTCAGATTCAGTTTATCCACTCCAAAAACAAATTCCTTGTTTTGTTCTTTAACCAAACTATAAGCCTGATCTTTAAATGATTCGTAAACAATGGAAGGCACACCCTTTTTAATGAGAGGTACAGTACAATAATTTGGGCTTGTTGCTGATGCTGGAGAATAATATGGAACATTTTTAAGGGTATTTGTTAAGTTATGAGCAATTTCAATCGAGGAATATTCCTCTATTGGGGTGAATAAGAAGACCTTTTTGGAGTATTCACCATCAGTACCATGAACATCAATGGCAAGACGAAAGTTATCATTGGCAATGTCTGGAACCACATACTTATTGGCAAGGAATTGTCCGTTCATCCTTCCTTTAGCATAATCATTGGCATACTGGGTCACATTAATGCGATAGAAATAATAACAGTATTTAAAAGAAGCAGAATTTTCTTTAACATTCTCGCTGATGGCTTTGTGTGCAACCCATTCACGGGGATGTTCACCTAAAATGTAAGCTATCTTAACTGATGAACTGCAGTTACCGTAAGGCCCTTCTTTCACCACGTTACCGTATGTTTCATTTCCAATGACTTTTCGAATGACTGGTTGGGTGAATGGAGTGTCTTCTGTAGAATAAACATTATAGATGGGTAATATAACCACTAAAAACAGGCAAAAAATTGAAATCAATCCAAAAACTAGTTTATGGTGTTTGTATGAGGTTATATTATTATTTAACTCCTTAAATTCTCTTTTTAACTTTTTGAACTTATCTTTCAATCTAATCGCCCTTAATGGCATAATAAAAATAAGAATTGCCATAACTAAAAAAGGGTATTAGTATTTTTTATTTATAAATATTTTCAAATCCAAGTCTTAGTGGGGTTTTAAGATTCCGTGGGGATGTGAATTCAAGTCATCCCTACTATATTTCAAATGGTTATTAGCATAATTAGTATATTAAAAATGAACAGCAGAATTGAAAATCAGTACTCCATCTTTGGAGTGGAACTGAGTGGTAATCTATCATGTTAAACGCAGAAACATATCTAACCCCTCAAAAAGGAATAGGTGGAGAAATAAGAACCACCAACCAAGATTTTTATGTGGAAGAAATCCCACTAAACTTGCCCAGTGGTGAAGGGCCAAACACATGGTTATGGCTTGAAAAAGAAGGTCGAAACACTTTAGATGTGGTTTTAGACATTGCTCGAGAGCTTGGCATTAATCGAAAGCAGATGGGATTTGCTGGTATGAAGGATAAAGCAGCGGTAACTCGTCAATGGATATGTGTGAGTAATAAAACCCCTGAAGAACTGAAAGAACTGGAGGGTAAGCTGCATCATGTTAAGATCTTGGATGTAGTCCCTAATCAGAAAAAATTGCGCATCGGACAACTGGTGGGGAATAAATTTCGTTTGATGGTTAAGGATGTGGAAGATCCAGATTCAGCAGCCCAAAGGGCCAGAGGAATACTTGAAAAACTGAAAGAAAGGGGAGTACCTAATTACTATGGATATCAGCGGTTTGGCAAGAACCGGTCCAACACTCATCTTGTGGGCAAAGCCCTGATCAAGTGGGGGGTGAAAGCAGCAGTGGATCGTTATATCGGCCATCCATACGATACTGAACCACAGCATATTCAGGAAACCCGCCGATTATATGATGAAGGGGACTTAAAAGAATCTATGGAATCTATGCCCAGTGGAATGCGCTATGAAAAGATGATGATCCGTGCCCTTCTGAAAGATAAGAAAAAGAAGGGAGAATTGGATGAAAATTCTTATATCCTGGCACTTAAAAGCCTTCCCAAACCATTAAGCCGGATGTTTGTCCATGCATACCAATCATTCCTGTTCAACCGCGCAGTAAGCGAACGCACTAAGCTGGGGATAGATCATTATGTGGAAGGTGACATTTTAATTGACAATGAGGAACACCTTATCCATGAATTTGACCCAGACAAAATAAATCAGAGGATAAAGGAATTCCAGGCCCATCCTTCCAGTCCACTTTTTGGGAGTAAAGTACCCCTTGCCGGTGGAAAATTGGGCAAAATGGAACAAAAAATATTGGATGAAGAACAACTTAAACTGGATGATTTCATGGTACCGGCAATGCTTAAACTTGGCAGCCATGGTATACGCCGAGCAGCACGCTTCAAAATATGGGACGTGTCTGCAGAGACAACTGAAGAAGGGGTTTTGGTAGAATTTTCAATTCCCAAGGGTTCCTACGCCACCAGTGTTTTAAGAGAAGTTATGAAGAAGGATGTTTATTGATCAATTTCCAATCATACTATTACTTCTCAACTGCTCTTACCAAACCCAGATATGAGGTTTCATATCATAGGATGGATTACCCCTCATTTTAGAGGGGGCCCCCTCACTTAAACCTTATAAAAAAAATGATTCATATTATTCGGCGTATTTTTCGGGATTTTCATCGAATTCTTTTTTACATCCTGGAGCACAGAAATAGTAAATTTTACCCTGGTATTCGCTTTTAAACTTTGCAGTTTTCTCGTCAACATCCATTTTACATATTGGATCCACAGCCATTCTTCTCACCTCACATCATTTCTCGGACATAGTTTATGATGTTTATCTAAAATCTTGATCTTTTCTTCTTCTCCGTCAAATTTTTCATGAAATTCAACTGGATTTAGCCTTAACTGGAGGTAAATATCCCTTTAAAAGGAGTGAAAGAGTTACAATGGTCACCGAACTTAGAGCCATGGCCAGACCTGCATATTCTGGGCGGAAAGTTATTCCAAATGAGGGGTATAACAGTCCAGCAGCTACTGGTATAAGAATGGCATTGTAAGCGAATGCCCAGAACAAGTTGAGTTTTATTCGGCCCATAACTTTATTTGATAATTGTATTCCTGCAACTGCGTCCACTAAATTGTCTTTGATAAGTACGATCTCTCCACTTTCAATAGCCACATCTGTCCCACTGCCAATGGCTATCCCTACATCAGCTTGGGCCAGTGCCGGAGCATCATTAATTCCATCACCAACAAAAGCCACTATTTCTCCATTATCCTGAAGTCTTTTAACTTCATTGGACTTATCCTCTGGCAAAACTCCTGCCAACACTTTTTCAATACCGATCTTTTTGGCAATAACCTCAGCAGTCTTTTGGTTGTCTCCAGTTATCATGGCCACCATTAGGCCCATCTTTTTAAGTTCAGTTATGGCTTTGGGTGTGTCTTCTTTTAAAGTATCAGCTACTCCAAGAATACCGGATAAAACATTACCAATAGCCACTAAAACTACAGTTTTACCATTTTCTTCGATTTTTGAGATTTTTTCTCTATCATCATCGGTTATGTGGATTTTATTTTCTTCAAGGAGTTTACTGTTTCCTATTAAAACCGTTTTATCATTTAGGATTGCTGAAACTCCTTTTCCTCCGAAAGTATTGAATTTTTCTGTATCGAATAATTCAATATCGTTATCATGGGCTTTGGTCACTATAGCCTCTCCCAGGGGGTGTTGTGAATTCCTCTCCACACTGGCAGCGATCTGTAACAGGCCTCTATCGTCAGTATTGATTCCATTAATATCGGTAACTTCAGGTTTTCCTTTGGTAAGTGTTCCAGTCTTGTCAAAAGTAATGGTGGTCAATTTTCCAGATGTTTCCAAGGCTTCACCATCTTTAACCAGTATTCCCAGTTCAGCACCACGCCCAATCCCCACAGTCACCGCGGTAGGTGTTGCCAGACCCAGAGCACAGGGACAGGCCACCACCAGGATAGATATCAGAACGGTGAGTCCAAAAAGAAGAGTACTTCCCAAAAGCAGGTACCAAACTACAAAGGCTACTATGGCTATGGTGAGAACTGAGGGGATGAAATAGGTAACTGCCTGGTCAGCTATCCTCTGCACTGGTGGTTTGGACCCCTGAGCAGATTCTACCAACTTTATTATCTGGGCCAGGGCCATATCTTTACCAATCTTTTCAGCCAGAAATTGCAAAACTCCATTCTGGTTAATGGTCCCTCCAACTACTGGGGAACCATCCTGTTTCAGGACTGGAATGGGTTCTCCGGTGATCATGGATTCATCCACATAACTTTCACCTGAAACCACTTTACCATCCACTGGTATTTTTTCACCAGGTTTAACCAGTATTTTATCTCCAACCATCACATCTTCTATGGGTACCTGGGTTTCAAAACCTTCCTCATCGATGATGGTAGCTGTTTTAGCTTGCAAACCAATTAATTTCTTTATAGCAGTTCCTGTACGTCCTTTAGCACGTGCTTCAAGCCAACGACCCAGCATTAAAAAACCAGCCAGCATCAGAGCAGTTTCATAGAACATGAAATCAGGAGTGAGCACAATGTTAAATGTACCCAGCAGGCTGGAGCCATAAGCAACTCCAATACCCATGGCGTACATAACATCCATATTCAGAGCCTTATTCTCCAGAGAATGGTAAGCAGCGGTGAATATGGGATAACTCACATAAATAAAGGGAATAATAGTAACCAGAAACATGAAATAGGTCATGGGAATGGGCAACATAACTCCCGAGTACATCAACACCATTAAAGGAATTGAAAAGGCAAAAGCCACTATTAAACGGTTCCTTTTATCATTAAGATCCCTTTCCCTGGCTTTTTCCTCCTCACTTTCATCTAATTCTCCCTCCAAACCCAGATATTCATATCCCAAATCTTCGATTGCATTTTTCATATCATTTACACTGGTCATCTGGGGATTGTAGGTTACATAGGCCTTTTCCGATGCCAGGTTAACATTGGCCTGGTTCACCCCATCAATTTTGTTTAGAACATCTTCTATAGCCTTAACACACATGGCACAAGTCATTCCCCCTACCCTGATGGTGGCTTTTTCATTCACCACTGCATAGCCAGTGTCTTCCACTTTTTTCTCTAATTCCTGGAGTTGGAGCTTGTCTGGATCATAGTTTACAGTAGCCTTCTCTGTTCCAAAATTAACCTGGGCATCTTCCACCCCCTCCATATCTTGAAGCGATTTTTCTATATTCAGAGCGCATGATGCACAGTGCATACCTGAAATTTTGATTTCTGCCTTTTTTTTAGAGTTATCTGCCATTATATTCGCCTTTAAAATATCAATTGATCAGTTTTTTATTCTATTTTTGAACTTATCTGTCTGGAAAAAAATATTTTCTGAGTTTTATCAAGTAAATGAGGATTTCCTGATGTTTTTTAAAATATTACCTTCCTTCATAACCAGAATTATGTTTTCAGGATTTCCCAATGATTTAATATCATTCAGTGGGTTGGTTTTACTTATAACCACATCTGCAAGTTTTCCTTCTTCGATTGTGCCTATTTTATCTTCCATTCCCAGTAATTGAGATGCTTTTTTAGTACCTGCCTGTATTGCTTCCATAGGTTCCATCCCTATATCACATAGAAAGCCTAATTCCCGCAAGTTCTGACCATGGGGAGCTATACCACTATCTGTACCCATAACCAATTTCACTCCGGCCTGGTAGGCTTTTTTCATACTTTCACGGCTGTTTATCCACACATTTTTCGCATCTTCCTGGCTGAAATAGGGAAACTCTCCCTTTTCCAGCAGTTCCATATTACTTACATTTACCAGCTGGGTGGTTATAAGCCAGGCATCATTTTCCAGGAGAAGATCAATGCATTCATCATCCAGGTAAGTTCCATGTTCAATAGATTTTATTCCAGCATTCAAAGCGTTTTTAACACCTTTTGATCCATGAGCATGGGCCATAACCTGCAAATTACGGAAAGAAGCTTCTTCAACCATTACCTGCAATTCTTCCCTGGTGAACTGGGGAAAGTCTGGACTGTCATTAGCACTTATCACTCCTCCCGTGACCATAACCTTCACCACATCTGCACCTGCCCTTAAAACTTCCCTAACTCTTTTCCTGACTTCATCTGCACCATCACAAACCGAGTTGGGCAGGCCAGGGTAGGTGGTTTTCACCTCATGGCCAGATTTCAATCTGGTATCAAAATGTCCACCGGTTATTGATAGGGGCATTACACTGATCTGAAGGCGAGGACCACTAATTAAACCCTCTTCTACAGCCATTTTCACCCCATAATCTGCCATACCTGCATCTCTTACCGTGGTAACCCCTGCATCTACAGTTTTTTTTAAATTTTCAACTGCCTGGTAGAAGTATAATGATAGGGGGGTGAATAGGGGGTCTTCGAAGCGGAACCCTGTGAACATGATGTGCACATGGCAGTCAATAAAACCAGGGAGTATGAATCCACCATTGGCATTTATACGTTTAATTTCACCATCAGGAAGTGTGATAGAGCCTTCACTACCGCAATCAAGGATTTTCCCATCGTTTATTAGCACTCCTGCGTTTTTCACGGGTTTACCACCATTACCATCTATGAGTGTCCCGTTATGGATTAAAAAGTACACCATATGATACCATCCTTAAATTATTACATGGATTTTGCTATTTCATCTGTTTCTTCTAATTGTTATTTTTTTATCTAGTGATCATAAAGTAAAAAAAATAATTGATTCTTCTAATTGTAAGGGGATGATCATTTTTTTCATGGATTCATTGGAAAATTGTGGACTGATCACTCTTATCATGGAAATCATACTTTTGTTTTAGTTGAGATGATGAATAAAGAAAAAAAATATTAAGGACATGAGATAATATCAACGTATATAAAATGGAGGGAAAACAAGTTAAGAGGTGAAAGAAATGGATATTGACTGGGGCGCAGTAATTATTGGATTTATCCTGTCCATAATCCTGGGAGGCATTTTAGCTGTGATTATCCCTGGAGTTGGTGCATTGTTAGGCTGGTTAATAGCAGGAATCGTGGTTGGATATATGGTAGGAGGTACTGCTGGTAATGGTGCGGCAAATGGTGCAGTATCTGGTTTATTCGGAGCAATAATCGTCTCAATATTGCTTTTGATATTCGGAACCCTGATCCTGGGATTAATAGGATTCGCAGCAGCCACGGCGACGTCATTCATACTGATCATAGGATCCTTAGGGGTTTTGATCATAATGGCAGTTGGAGGAGCTATTGGAGCTGCAATCAAAGGATAACCAGTAAACCTGTGAACAAATTAAAAAAATCTTTTCTATTTTTTTTAAGATTTAACTTATATTTTTCAGTTAAGTTTATTTTCCTTGAATCCAACCATATAATAAATTCATATTACTCTGGGTAATGATGATTGGATTTATGAAGGTAAAATCATGATTGATCAAAAAAATGTTATTATTGGAACAATAATTGCTGTAATTCTACTTTTTATTCTAGGAAAGTTACTGACCGGTCCTGCATATACTGGCATCATTGGTAGTTTTATAGCCCTGATTGTGGCAGGTATTGTGGTTGGGTATTTAGTGAACAACAGTGTCAAAATTGGAGCAATGAACGGAGCCCTGGCAGGACTTTTAACTGGTGTAATCTACATTATCTTGATATATCTAATGTCAGGATTTTCAAAAGAAGTGGTTGCATTCCTTATAATAGCCTCCATGTGGTATATTCCTTTATTTATTCTGTTAGGCGTCGGTGGGGGGATAATGGGGTCAGTGATTAAAATATACCAGCAAGGCAAAAAATCCCCAGAAGATGAAGTACCAGTTGAATCCCCTAAAAAAGATGAAGAAAAATAAGAGATGGTAAAAATGGTAGACTGGAAAGCAGTGGGAGTTGGATCTGTTGTCAATGCAGTTTTATCTATTGTTTTAACCATTGCATTTTTCCCCCTATTCTTTTTAGGCCCAATAATAGGAGGATTACTGGCAACCTATATTGGAGAAGGGGATAAAAAGGATGCCCTGGCAGAAGGTGCATTAACTGGTATCATAGGTGGGCTGATTATTGGTATACTGTTTATAGCAGGATTCGGAGCTTTAAGTGCCATAATCGGTTTAATATTTGCAAAAATCGGCATTCTGGCAGGAGCAATGACTCTTATTGCAGGAGTCTTCATCACCGTGGTGGTGATGTTTTTAGGGGCAGTTCTGGGTGCAATTGGTGGTGTAATTGGTGTTGAAATCCGGGAAAACGGTCAGGGTAATGAAATTGAAGTTTAATCTTTTTTTATTTCATGTTGTAGGTAAATAGAAGGGGTCATTTTTGGTAATTTTTGAAAAAATCAATTCTATTAATCAATCTATTTTTTTATTTTAATAATCCCTGAATCTGCGTCAACTTCCACCAGATCACCGTTGGTTAAAATCTCAAGAAAATCTTCTTCTGGATGGTCAACCATGGGGATACTGGCCATAATGGCTCCGGTAGCGATTATGGGCTCTGCTTCTTGGGCAATGATTGCCAGGGGAGCAGTGTTATTTTTAGCCATCTGGAAGATCACATAAGATCCCACAGTAGAGCCTTTACCAGAGGGAATAACCAATATTTTACCACTAATATTCTGTTGGTAGAGTTCATGCCCTCTATCTCTAACATTTCCAGTATCTGGGTCAACACCACCCAGGAAACTTAAAGGATCATGGGATATGATAACTTCACCCTGGGCTTTTCCACGGGAAATTTTACGGCACGGTATAACGTTAGGGGTCATGAATATTCTTCACCTCCTTAGTATAAAAAAATAAGGGATAAGTTAAAAAAACAAGCCTATCCTGATCTGGAAGTTTAAATTCCCATCAAACACTTTTATTCCAGTTCCAACTCCACTCCACCAATTATAGGTCTTAAAAAGTTGTATACAACTGTCATTATGATGTAGATCACGAACATGACTATGAAATAACCCACCGTGTCAAATAAAAGGTAACCAACAGCAAACAATGGTTCTCCTACTGCAAAATACATGATAATTTGGGTTATGGAGAATAAAAAGTTTAGAACTGTGGTAACCACGGCAAGGATCAGGGCCAGGGGAACAGGTTTTATTTTCCTGATTTCAAAGAGGTTATCCTTTACAGAAGAGAATTTAAGTCGTATACCTCCCATTTTAGGTGCCAGGAAGTTGTATAATAATGCCAGTAGGGCGCTGTATACGAAGGTGATTATGAAAACCACTATGGGGGTCACGATTATCATCAATATTATGCCAATTATTCCCAGGGCACCAAGACCCCCTAATTCTGACACAGCACTGGTGCTGCTGACAGCGGCAATGGCAGTTCCTTGAATTACCAACATCATCAGGGGAGCCACTATAAGCATGATCAGGAAGGTCAAAATTGTGTAAACCGCGGATAACATTAGTGACAACGGAATTACAGGCATGGATATGATTTCTTTCATATCTACCATTCCCAGTTTAATACCTCCTACCCTGGGCACCAGAAGATTGTAAATAAGGGCCACTAAAAATGAGGATAGAATGCTCAGTAAAAACGATCCCACTGGCAAAATGATAATGATGGTAATTGCAAGTGTTAACAGGATACTCAGGATGGTGCTGGCTGTGGATGGTAGAAAAACAGCCACCAGTCCCAGTACTATGATTAATATCAATGCGTATATGAGGCCCATAACTGCTGATATTGAAGAGGACATCAGAGTGAAGGGCACAATAGAAACGGATTTTATTTCCTTTATTTCTTCCATGTTTTCATGTCTCCCAATGTGAAATATTAATTTATTCAATGTATTTTCTTAGTAATAATATTTTTCTAATTGGGAAAAAGTGGGAGTATCTAATTTACGAATATTAGGTTAAAAAAGGGTTTAATTAAATGTTCAAAAATGGTTTTTAAGAAAAATAAAAAAAAGGGGGGATAAATATTTAATTAGAGATGGTTCATTCCAGCACCAGTTTGATTCCACCGATTTTTGGCTGTAGGAAGTTGTAGATTATTGTAGCCAGTGCCACTATAATGAAATACATTATGAAATACATTATAGCGTATGTCACTAACCATATTATTGCTACAACAACGTCTCCTGTCATTATACCTGCTATAAGTCCATATATTGCTCCTAAAACAGCGAAAACTACGGATATTGATAGTGCTGCTGGTAAAACTGGTATGTTGGTTAGTTCAAAGCCATTTGCTGCTTCAGCGAATATCAGTTTCATTCCACCGATTTTTGGTATTATGATGTTGTAGAATATGGCGAAAAGTGCGTATAAGATGAATGATCCTATAAATGCCATTATTGGCACCAGGATAATCCAGAACAGGGCCCAGAAGCCTGATATTGCTCCGAAAAGTCCGCCAGTTGGAACTGTTGCATTGGTGGCGTTGGTTGCATTGATAACTGCAGAACCTGCGATGGGTATGACTCCGCTGACAAGTGAAAGTACTGAGCTACCAGCCAGTCCCATGTATAATCCCATGATGAAAGTTAGCACAGTAACTACACAAGCAAGTATCAGGGCAACAGATATCACTGGAATTGATTTAACTTCGTCTCCTTCCATACCGAGTTTTATACCACCTACTTTGGGTGTTAATAGGTTGTATAACAATGCCATTACAAAGGCCATTAGTATGTTCCAGAAGAACGCGGTTAGTGGATACAATATAATAATTGCTAACCCTAAAACTGTAATGAAAGCAGCAAAACTACTTGCTCCGGGTATGAATGCAGCGATGCTTCCAAAGAATAGGATTATAAGAATAGCTGCGATAAAAGCCAAAATTGCGTGTATCGATGAAGACATCAATGTGAATGGTGCGGCTCTAATGTGTTTAATTTCTTTGATATCGACCATTTTTTCACCTCCCTTTACAATAGATAATATATTATTTATCCATGGTTATATATTAAATTTTGGGTTTTAAAGGAGTTAAAAACAGGCAAAATAGGATATTAATAGATTAAAAAGGAGTATCAACTTTTTCAAAAGGAAATTAGAAAAAAGAAGAAATTAATTGGAAATCAGCAGTTAAAGTTTAAAACCATTTTTCAGATTCATCTAAAACCTTTTCCACAATCTTTACAGAAGATCCCAGATATGTATGTGGATCCATGATCTCATCAACTTCTTCAGGAGTTAAATAATTTTTTATCTCTCCCTGTTGAAGTATAACATCTTTCAAACCCATTCCGGATTTATTGGCTTCCAGAGCACACTTTCGGACCAGGGCGTAGGCAGTTTGTCTTCCCATACCTCTCCTGGTGAGTTCGGCCATGAAACGTTCGGCCATGATAAGTCCACCTGTTAAATTAAGATCCTTTTCAATGTTTTCCGGGTAAAAAACCAGTTTTTCCATTAACCTGATGGTCAACTTTAAGATGTAATCAGTGAGGATGGACGCCTCAGGGAGCATGATCCTCTCAGATGACGAGTTAGTCAGATCCCTTTCATGCCACAGGGCATTATTCTGAAGAGCAGGTGAAGGATATGCTTTTATAATCCTGGAAACACCACAAATTCTCTCAGCAGTGATAGGGTTCATTTTATGGGGCATGGTACTGGAGCCCACCTGTTTTTCCGGGTCGAAACTTTCCCCTACTTCTTTGATCTCTGTACGTTGCAGGTTACGGATTTCCAGAGCTATTTTATCCAGAGTACTTGCAAGGTTAGCCAGGCACATAATGTATTCGGCATGGTTATCCCTCTGCACCACCTGGTTGGATATCAGTACGGGAGGAAGTCCCAATATTTCCGAAACCTTAAGATGAACATCCAGTCCATCTTCACCCAGGGCCGCAGTGGTACCAACTGCTCCGGTCATCATTCCAACGCACAACCTTCCTTTGCATGTTTCTAACCGATCATATTGTCGGTGAAGTTCATCAGCCCATAAGGCGAATTTCATCCCATAAGTAGTGGGGAGGGCGTGCTGGCCATGGGTCCTGCCAATACAAACCATTCTCTTATTTTCATCAGCAAGTTTAAGGATGATCCTGGCCAGGTGTTCTACTTTCTCCTGGATAATTTCAATGGAGTCCTTGAGAAGCATTGACTGGGAACTGTCAATGATGTCATTGGAAGTGGCACCAAAGTGCACGTATTCTCCAGCATCACCATCACACACTTCAGCTAATGCTTTAACCATTGAAGCAATGTCATGGTTGGTTTCCCGTTCGATTTCATCCACTCTTTCCTTGGTAACGTATTGAATGTTTGCTTTCTTGCTAATTTCAATTGCAGCTTCTTCAGGAATTAATTTAAGCTGGGCTTCTGCTTCTGCCAGGGCAGCTTCAACTTCCAGCATTTTTTGAAGTTTATGTTCTGATTCCCAGATTCTTTTCATCTCAGGGGTTCCGTAACGAAATTCTATAGGGTGAATAGCCATGTTCAAACTCCTTAATATTTAAATTAGATTATAAAAAATTTCTAAAGATCAAAATATATGGAATTTTTTCCTCCTTGAGGTTTAAAAACCATGAGGGGTTTAAAAAAAGTAATATGGTTTAGGAATAGGAAAACCTGAGGGCGATGCAGAAAACAGCCAGAACTATGGTCATAATGATAACCTGTTCCGGGCTGAGTTTGGGGCCTTTGGTTTCCTCTTCAAAGTATCTGACCAGACCCGCCCCACTTGGTGGGAGGTATTTTTTTTCTTTTTTTGCCAATTAAATCACCGTAATATCATGTATATTATTGTCAATTTTAGTATAAATTTCAATTTTAGTGTCAAATATTAATTCATATCTATGTTATATTCTTCCGCCTTATATTTGTAATGGTGATGGTATATATCCTATTTAATTTTCTCTTTAAGTGAATTGGATTTGGTTAAAAAAGTATAAATTCTTTCTTTGACAATAACAAATTAGTGGTGATTAAGTCGTGTTCATATTATATGGGGTTTGAATAAGATTCGAGTTCATTTTAGAGATGTAATGGCTTGAAAAGTACAAGATACTAATTATTTTCAGGATAAAAGGGATAAGGGAATTATCATGGGATACTTTGAAACCTTAGAAGAGGAAACTGAACAGGCATATGCGGTGGCCAGGGAAGCCCGGAAGAAAGGACATGATATTGAAACTGAACCAGAAGTTCCACTGGCAAAAAACCTGGCCGAACGTGTTGAAGGATTAGTTGGCCCTCCAGGCATAGCTAAACACATTAAAGAACTTGAAGAAGGAAGATCTAGGGAAGAAGTTGCTTTTTACGTTGCTAAAGAGATTGTAACATCAGAAGATGTGGTGGAAGCCGACCCTGGTAACAAAAACCAGTATAAGATAAAAGAAGAGGCTGCAGATCAGGCGGTGAGAACTGCACTGTCCATACTCACTGAGGGGGTGGTGGCTGCTCCACTGGAAGGCATAGCCAAGGTAGCCATAAAAAGGAACTTTGATCAGACATGGTATCTGGCTGTGTACTTCACAGGCCCCATTAGGAGTGCAGGAGGAACAGCATCTGCACTGGCGGTTCTAATAGCAGATTACATAAGACACCATATGAATTTAGATATCTATAAACCTACTGATAGGGAGATAGAGCGTTATGTGGAGGAAGCAGAGCTATATGAGTCAGAGGTAACTAATCTGCAGTACTCTCCTTCTCCCGACGAAATGCGCTTAGCAGCTAAAAACGTGCCAGTGGAAGTCACTGGAGAACCAACTGACCAGGTAGAAGTTTCCCACCGTGACTTGGAACGGGTTGAGACCAACAATTTGCGTGGAGGTGCCCTCCTGGCATTGGTGGAGGGTGTTATTCAGAAGGCACCCAAAGTATTGAAGTATGCTAAGATGCTGGAGATTGAAGGTTGGGACTGGCTGGCTGATCTTTCAAAGACCAAAAAATCTGATAAAGATGAAGAAACTGAGGAGGATGCCAAAGATGAGGCAGCCAAAGTTGATGATAAGTACATGCGGGATATCATTGGTGGAAGGCCTGTTTTAGCATATCCACAGGCAAAAGGAGGTTTTCGTTTAAGGTATGGTCGATCCAGGAATACAGGACTGGCAGCCATGGGTGTGCACCCTGCCACCATGGAAATCGTGGAATTTTTGGCGGTAGGAACCCAGATGAAAATCGAAAGACCAGGAAAAGGGAACTGTGTAGTGCCCTGTGACAGTATAGATGGGCCCATTGTGAAACTGAGAAATGGAGACGTGGTAAAAGTAGAATCAGTGGAAGAAGCCCGCCAAATAAGGTCAAAAGTGGTGGAAATAATTTATTTAGGTGACATGCTGGTGGCTTTTGGTGAATTCCTCAGAAATAACCATCCACTACTCCCTGCAGGATGGTGTGATGAATGGTGGATTCAACTACTGGAAAAATCACCCAACTATGATGAAAATCACCAAGAAGAGATTCACCATATACTTAAAAATGATAAAATAACTGCAAAAATGGCATTTGACCTTTCAAAAAAGTATGAAATCCCATTACACCCTGATTACACTTATTTCTATCATGATGTAACCAAAAAAGACATGAACACTTTAAGAACATGGTTAACTGAAAATTCAAGTGATAAAAACATTAAAAACAATTTATCATTGAATATGGGGCCTCAAAAGAGGATATTGGAGGCCCTGGGAGTTCCTCACACAGTAAGTGATGGAAAAATCATCTTAGGTGAGGATGAGGCTTATGCACTGGTTAACACCTTAACAGAACCTTTAGAAACTGAAAAGGACATTGAAACTCTGGAAGCCTTGAACCGGGTTTCACCCGTGGAAATAATGGCTAAAGCACCCATATATCTTGGTGGAAGGGTGGGCAGACCTGAGAAAACCAAGGAAAGAATGATGAAACCTGCACCACATGCTCTATTTCCCATTGGAATTTATGGGGGCAGTAGGAGGAACATAATTGATGCTGCAAGAAAGGGAAGCATCACCGTGGAAATTGCTCGATGTAAATGCACCAACCCTGAATGTGGAGTGGGGTCCATGCAAGCGGTTTGCCCAGTTTGCGGAGCCCGCACAGTACCTAGCACTTCAGGGAAAAAGAGAATCAATCTGGCCAATCTCCTGAGAAAAGCCTACCAGAACTCTGGAGTGCGTAAACTGGATGAAATCAAGGGAGTGCAGGGAATGATATCCGAGGATAAATTCCCCGAACCCCTGGAGAAGGGAATCCTACGGGCAAAAAATGGTGTTTACACCTTCAAAGATGCAACCATCCGCCATGATTCCACCGATCTTCCACTTACCCATTTCATACCACGGGAGATAGGAGTAACTCCTCAAAAACTCCGTGAACTCGGTTACTCTGAGGATATTAAAGGTGCAGAACTTACAAGGGAAGACCAAATAGTTGAACTCCGTATACAGGATCTGGTAATATCCGAAGCCTGTGCAGAGTACCTGATGCGGGTTTCTCACTTTATAGATGATCTTCTGGAAAATTTCTATGATGTGGAGCCCTACTATCGGGTTAAAACTAAAGAAGACCTGGTAGGGCACCTGGCAGTGGGACTGGCACCTCACACTTCAGCGGGGGTACTGGGGAGGATTATAGGATTCACCAAGGCCGCAGCGTGCTATGCTCATCCATATTTCCATTCAGCCAAGCGTAGGAATTGTGACAGTGATGAAGATTCAGTAATGTTACTGATGGATGCGTTGATAAACTTCTCCAAGGTTTACCTACCCAGTAGCAGGGGAGGGAGGATGGATGCGCCGCTGGTTCTTTCATCCCGTATAGATCCTGAAGAGATCGATGATGAATCCCACAACATAGACACCATGGAAACCTTGCCCCTGGAACTCTACCAGAAAACCCTGGAAGGGGCCAAACCATCCGATGTCCTGGACCTGGTGAACAACGTCCAGAAACGATTGGGAACTGATGAACAATACCATGGATTGATCTATTCCCATGAAACATCCAGCATACATCAGGGACCAAAAATCTGCCTCTATAAAACATTACCCACCATGAAGGAAAAGGTGGATGAACAGATCAAACTGGCAGAAAGAATACGTGCCGTGGACCAGAAGGGAGTGGTAGAAGGAGTGTTAAACTCCCACTTTCTACCAGACATGGCAGGGAATATAAGGGCTTTTGCCCGGCAAAAAGTGCGTTGCACGAAATGTAACAAGAAATATCGGCGCATACCCCTCAGTGGAGAGTGTACATGCGGTGGAAATCTTATATTAAGTATATCTAAGGGGTCAGTGACTAAATACCTGGAAATATCCAAGGAATTAGCGGGAAGATATCCCATAGACCCTTACCTGGTGCAAAGAATTGAACTTTTGGAGTCAGGAATTAACTCCCTATTTGAAAGTGACCGATCCAAGCAGAGTTCACTAGATGTGTTCTTGTAGAAATATTGTTCTGATAATAATGGTGATATCATAAAAATAGTTAGCAATCTGAACACTTTTGTTTATCAGAACAGTATGGATAATCGAAACAATTTTATAACATACAAATAGAAATAAAAAGTAGGTTAAAAAGCGGGGGTAATTAATATTACTTCTATATTAATTTTTAACGTGGAGGATGTGTAGAGAATGAAGGATGCACGTATTATTGCTGCGATACCAACCAAAGCGGAAAACTGTGTTTTAAAAAACAATGGGATATTTGAGAAGTTTAGCCACGAGAAAATATTAAAATCCTGTCTCATGGCAGGTGCTCCCTTGTGGGCAGCGGAAAAAATATCTTCTCAGGCAGCTACAGCTGCTTATGATGGTGTAACCACTAAGGAAATCAAAATGTGGGTTTACGATTCCTTAAAGCGTGTGGACACTAAAATGGCCGATAAATACCTTAGAACTAATCAGTTACGTGTTCGAACGTCCAGAGATACAATAGAGACTTTTGACAAGGCTAAAATTGAGAAAACATTGGTTGTCGAGACTGGTGCCAGTCCTGAACTGGCTGACCAAATAGCTACAGAAGTGTGGAAAGAAGTTAAAAAGCTGGATGTGGAATACCTCACCGCCCCTATGCTCAGGGAAATAGTAAACACCAAATTGGTAGAACACGGACTTGAAACCTATAGGCGCCGCTACACCAGGCTAGGGATACCTGTATTCAACATCACCAACCTCATTGAGAATGGGAGCCGGGATAATGCCAACATGATACACAACCCGGAAACTGTGCACAAATATGTGGCTGATGAAGCTCTTAAACAGTACGCCCTCCTTCATATATTACCTAACGAACTTGCTGACGCCCATATGGGTGGGGACATACATATACATGACCTGGAGTTCTTTGCAGGACGTCCCCTTAACTGTTTGCAGCATGATTTACGATTATTCATTAAACATGGATTAAAAGTGGATGGAACTGGAGACCACACCAGTGTGGCAGGACCACCCAACCACATTGAAACTCTGATGAACCATTCTGGGGAAATAATGCTGGCAGCCCAGCAAAACATGAGTGGTGGCCAAGCAATGTGCCTATGGAATGTTTTTGTGGCCCCATTCGCTGCCGGACTCCCCTATGATAAGGTTAAACAGGCAGTGCAGATGTTCATCTACAACTTGAACATGGCCTACGCTGCCCGAGGTAGTCAGGTTCCTTTCACTTCCATAAACATGGAATTCACTGTTCCGGACTTCCTGCAAGACGTACCAGCATATGGACCTAAAGGCAAATTGATGGGAGTATATGGGGACTTTGAAGATGAAACCCGTGCTTTACAACGTGCATTCACAGAAATACTCATGAAGGGAGATTCTGATGGCAAACCCCACCTTTTCCCCAACACCATCTACGTTCTCAGGGATGAAGTACTCAAGGATGAATTCGCCGAGGATCTGAGTCTGGTGCACGAGTTATCAGCCAAGTATGGAAGCGCGTACTTCGTTAACATGCTACCAAAATACAGGGGTAACCTGGCCAACTACATGGGATGCCGTACCAGTTTAAGTGACAACTGGACTGGGGACTGGGAACAGGACTGCCTCAGAACAGGTAACTTGGCCTACGTTACTATTAACCTGCCCAGAATTGCTTATCAATCCAGGGATGAAGAAGACATCTTTGAATATTTGGATGGACACCTGCAACTAGCAGAACAGGTTCTCCTACTGCGCAGGGAACAGGCCATGAACTGTCTGAATGACTTTAACCTCCTTCCCTTCTTAACTCAGGAAACAGAGGGAGGTCGTTACTATCATGTGGAAAACTCCACCCTGTCCTTCGGTTTCGTGGGTTTGAATGAGATGCTCTTATCCCATTGTGGTGCAGGTATAGATGACGAAGATGCCAGGAATCTGGGATTAAAGGTTATCAAGTTCATGAATCAGCGTGCTAATGAGCTGAAGGATGAAACTGGGTACCGGTGGACAGTGCTGCAAACTCCGGCAGAATCCACAGCTTACAGATTTGCCACATTGGACCGGGAAAAATTCCAGAATGATGTCATCACCCAGGGAGACCAACAGGCAGCATATTACACTAACAGTAGCCACGTTCCAGTTAACTCTGATGTGAATTTAGCGGAAAAAATCCGTATAGAAGGAAAATTCCACCCACTAACCCTGGGCGGCCACATATTCCATGCATTCATGGGAGAAGCACACAGTGACCCACAATCACTCATGAGCCTCACAGACAAAATAGCCAGAAAATCGGATATAGGTTTCTGGGCATACAGTAGCGCCCTCAGTTTCTGCATAAAATGTAAAACCCTGATGAAAGGACTCCAAAACCAGTGTGCTACATGTGGAGAACAAAAAGAGGTAGAATGGTACGATCGTATCACAGGTTACGTGCAACAAGTCGGACGCTCCAAATCCGCCAGCGGAGGATGGAATCCGGGAAAAATGAAGGAGTTACAGGATAGGAGAAGGTATTAAACCTCATCTCACTCTTTTTATCCCAACTTTTTTTTTAAATATTATTGGTCTATTCTATTTTTTTATTAGTTTATTCTTATTTTTAATCTGTTTATTACAATATTTGTCCTTTATATGTTCTAATTTAGTTTATTACAACTATTTTTAATCAAAAAAATGATTTAAGGGTAACTCACGTCACCCTATTTCCATTCTGGGCATTAATGTAGATGGGATCTTGGTAGGACTTCTCAGGGGAGTAAACCACCACAGGCACTTCCCATACTGTAACACCTTTATATGTGGTTAACGTGGGATTTTCCAGTTCAACACCCAGTCCAATGTACTGACCTGCCAGTTCTTTGGCTTTCGCTGCAGTTATATTAGTGGTATTGGTGACGTGGCTTTGATTTTGGGTTTGGTTGCGAATGGTATTGTTTACAGGGGTACTATTGTTGGTAGTGTTGTTTGATGTTGCAGGTGTCATCAAAAACCAGGTTCCAGCGGCTAAAATTACTACAATCACAATTACAATAATTGCTATTAATCCCTTATTCAAATCTTTCACCTCCATTTTATAATCCATTATACTTTATAATCCTAATTTTATAATCCATTATACTTTATAATCCTAATTTTATAATCCATTATACTTTATAATCCTAGTTTTATAACTCATTAGAATTCACAAACGATATATCATTTAACCAATTTTTCAGTGAAAATTGTCACAGGGGATGTAGCAATGACATAATGGATGAAAAATAGCCACATCCTAACCCACTTGACAAATTATTAATAGGATAAATAACAGAAAATAGACTATAAAAAGAATTTTAAAGGTCACTTGCCACTTGGAGGATGGTATCAATGAATCCTAAGGAATTTTACCAGTCTATAGATCAATTGGCCACGGATTTTACATCCAAACAGATTGAAATTTTTCACTGGCTGCACCAACATCCTGAACTAGCTTACCATGAGTTTGAAACCAGCCAATACATCAAAGACTACCTTGGAAAACTTTCTGAACTGGAAATCAGTTCAATTGCCAAGACAGGTGTCAAAGCTGTTCTTCACGGTGGAAAACCAGGTCATACTATTGCTATACGATCTGATATTGATGCTCTCCCTGTTAAGGAGGAAACAGGATTATCCTATGCTTCCAATGTTAAAACTGAGTACGGTGGTCAGGAAACATATGTGGCTCATATGTGTGGTCATGATGCCAGCACCGCTGCTGCCCTGGGCACTGCCACCATTCTAAGCCAATTAAAAGAGGATCTGCAGGGTAACCTGGTTTTCCTATTTCAACCTGCCGAAGAAGGCGCTCCTACGGGTATGGATGGAGGGGCCCTGCGTATGGTGAATGAAGGTGCCCTCTTGGACCCTGATGTCCAGGTTATATTCGGATTTCATGCTAATAACACATGTTACCCTGGACAGGTCATGATACGTGAAGGACCAACCCATGCCAGCCAGGACAGCATATTCATACGCATATGGGGAGAACAAGCCCACGGATCCCAACCATGGAGTGGTAAAGACCCCATAGTTGCTGGAGCGTCCCTTATAAACTCTTTACAAACCCTTATAAGTCGTGAAGTGGACTTGCAGAAGGGTGCGGCAGTCATCACGGTGGGATACTTTTGGAGTGGGATAAAAGTTAATATCATCCCTGAAGGAGCGGAGATGGGACTCACAGTCCGTTCATTAGATGAAGGCAATCGTGAAATTCTGATAAAACGTATCAAAGAGCTGGCTGAGCTTAAAGCAAAGATGCATGGATGCCAGGCAGAGGTTATATTTGGCCAACATTATCCTATGAATGTTAATCAGGAAGAACTATACGAAACCATGTTGCCCACAGTTGAAAGGGTGGCCAAGGCCAAAAATGTCCTTTATTACCTGTCATCTACCAAGTCAGAGGATTTTTCTTACTTTTCACATGAAATCCCAGGTCTTTACATGTATTATGGTGTTGCACCATGTGACCGGCCATTATCTGAGGCCAAACCCAACCACCATCCTGAATTCATGGTGGATGAGAAGGCACTCAAATTTACTACCATCCTGGAGTGTAACCTGGTGTATGATTGGCTTCACAGTCATTCTAAATAATTAACTAATACTAGATTCAAAATAAGTGACGATTTTAACATTACCTTTCTATTTAACCATGTTTTTGAGCTATTTTAATGTAATGTTCAACTTATTTTATTTTCTTTAATAAAGCCTTTATGGTAGGTTATATACTTTTCTAGATAATTTTTATGCTCTAAGTTTAAATATTCCCAAATTGAAAATTAATAGTATTAATAATTAGAACTTAAGTTGGTGGTCGAATGAAAAAGCTGATCTACATTTTGGCAATACTTTCGTTAGTGGTTATGGCCTCGGGCTGTACTAGTAGTGATCAATGGGCGTCGAACAAAACCTATTCTGGTAATGGGATAACCTTCCAATATCCTGGAACATGGAGTGTAAATGAAACTGAAGCTGTGAGTACTCCATCAGGTTCAAGTGCAATTGCAGCAGTTGGAAATGATGATGAAGGATTTGCTATAGGAAGTATAGCTGCCACAGGACTCGACACAGAAACTGTTCAACAAGCGATGAATCAGATGGTAGAAGAATATCAATCACAAGGATATGGAACTGCCAAAACAATTACTGTGGAAGGAGTCGATGCAAGTATGGTTACATCAGAAGACGCAGATTCTTCAGGTCTATATACTACTGTTGCTTTCTGGGTGAAAGATGATAAAATGTACTATGCTGTTTATGCATCCAAAACTACCGGTACAGAAACCATGGAAAAAATTCTCAGCACCCTAAAAACTACTTAAAAAAATCTATTTCTTTCTTTTTTTTATTATTTACCTATTTTGCCATAAGTGGGGGTTTTCACATATCAGAAGACCATAAATTCATGATAGAGGCAATTAAAGAAGCCAAAAAAAGTTTAGATGAGGGTGGAATTCCCATAGGGGCAGTGCTTGTTGAAGATGGCGAAATTGTTGCACGTGGTCATAATCGTCTTATTCAAGATGATTCTTCCATTCTTCATGGAGAACTGAACTGCATACAAAATGCAGGACGCCTTAAAGGGGCAGACTACCAGAAATCCACGTTATACACTACTTTATCTCCATGTACAATGTGTTCTGGGGCAGTTTTACTTTATAACATACCTCGTGTGGTTATAGGGGAAAATACTACTTTAATGGGTCCTGAAAAACTCCTGAAAGATAAGGGAGTGGAAGTAGTAATCATGGGAATTGATGAATGCAGGGAGATTTTAGAAAAATATATTGAAGAAAATCCAGAAATCTGGGATGCTGAACTTGAAAGAGTGGGTTATTTTACAGATTGATCTTTAGATAAGTTTTACAATTAATTCTTCATCATTCAATCCATCATTTAATTAATTTCTCCATCCGACATAATACATTTATATATCTTATGATTAATTAGTTAATAAAAAACTATGGGGATTTTCTATGGATATTGGAGATTATTATTCTAGGTCTTTTAATGGATTCACAAAGAATCCTAAACTTGCACTTCCAACACTTTTAGGATATTTAGTGATATACGGAATCAACGTTGTAATGATGGCAATATTTATATTTGGGACATTAGGCACGGATTTCCTGACTAATGTCACCACTGGCAATTTTAACCCTAACTCTGTAGATTTTGCAAATTTAATGCAATCTTTTCTAATTTTTTATGGGGTAATAGCTATTGTTAGTTTTGTTGTTTCCAGTTATATGAGTGCAGCAACAATTGGAATGTCAAAAAGCATAATAAATGGTGAAATGCCAGACTTGGGGGTTGGATTTAAAAACGGCAACAAATATTTCCTGAAAATAATCGCAGTTTCAATAATAATAGGCGTTATTTTGGGGTTATCTTTTATTTTTGCTGTTGGAGGAATTTTAATCGACCAGGCGTATGGATTATTTCCGATTTTAACAATAATTGGAATTTTATTAACTCTGATATTGTGGATAATCACACTTTTATTCATATTTGCAAATCAGGCTATTGTGGCAGGGGATAAATCGGTTTTTGCCTCCTTAAAAGACAGTTATAAATTGTTTAGAGAAAACATATTTGATGTGATAGTGGTGCTTATTATAAATTTCATACTTATGATATGCATTATAACAGTTTTAACTTTCATCAACATGTTTTTAAGCATAATACCAATTTTAGGATCAATTTTGGGCCTCATATTGGTAATTATTGCATATTCAATAATTTTCCCCTATTTCGCACTGGTTCTCACCTATCTTTACATGGATAAAAAAGAATTAATACCCTCAGAACCCGAGCATGTTTCTTCAGATCAGGAGTATGTTGAGTAATCAGATATAAAAACCCTGATTAACTCTTTTTTTATTTTATTTCCCTTTTAAAAAATCGTTATTCTGGTTCTGTGTCTATTTTTAGGGTGATGGACTCTGATCCGCTTCCAAAACCATGACTGATCATGGTATGTCTTCCTGGACCTCCTGCCACCACCAAAACCACATCTTGAGGGGAGCGGGTTATGTGAACATTGCCATTGATTATCAGTTTTTCATCCAGTTTTCGACCGCCACGATCACCAAGAACAACTGGTAAATGGGAATTTTGGTGTATATATCTTTGCACATCTTTTTTAGACCAACCATTTCTGTTGATAGTCTGTGCATGTTCAGGGCTCATGATCACCAGGATCTCACCGGGCACATGGCTGTTGTTACATCCGGCAGTGGTTGCAGTGTTTATGATGGTGTCTAAAAGTTCTTCTGCAGTTTGGCTACGATGATCATTGACATTGTGGGGTGCTTCAGCAGCAATGACGGTCACTGCACTGTCTTCCTGACAGTAACCTCTTTCGACATGTAAAGATTCCCAGGGATTTTTTTCCTCATTTTCAGCAAAACAGAAACTGTATTTGGCTGGAGAACCATGAGTGGCATGATCACCAACCCCAGGGATAGCACCAGCGATATTAATAAGGCATAAGCGCATGGCACGACCTATAGTTGCATTTGTAAGATTTCCAGGACCTAAACATCCTACACTGCTGTTTAATCCCAGTTGACCTGCTAATGGTCCGTTTATAATGGTACAAATAGATACTGGGTGGGTGGTGGCGTTCACCCCGGCCAAGTTAAACTTTTCATGGGAAATTGCCTTTATAACCTGCTCTAATAGGGGTTGGAATGATGGTAAGCACCCCGCCATAACTGCATTAATTGCAATCTTCTCGGGTGTGGCTTTACCCATCTTAGGGGGAAGAACAGCTATGACTTCGTCAGGAGGGTGTTGCGAATACTTCAAAAAACGGTCAACCCGTTCCCGGGTAGGTGGGATTATGGGTAGACCATCAGTTAACCGGCGCTGATAAAACTCTTGACTGATCTTTTCAGGGTCGGGATCTATAAAAAACTCCATATCACTATTTTTAGCCCCACAAAGACGATCATGGGGTTTAATATGATTGATTGCTTTGTCATTCATTAAATCGTCTATGGAACATCCGCAGGAATTGTCACTGACTTTTATTTTATCTTTTTTGGCCATACATGATCCCAAGCTTAGGGTATTTGGAGTACATAAAGGAGGTTTTGAACTATTTTAAGTGTTTTTTCTTTAATTTCACCACTATTAAGTCCGGCTATGGGATGTTTTATTTCCAGGATCCTCATATCCTTCAGTCCATGGGATTCGGCCAGGTTTCTTGCAAAAGGGGCGAAATGATCCGAACATATTGATATAGTAGGGATTTTTTCTTTTTCCAGGCGAATGGCATCTAGAATCACCCAGCTTGTGCATGATCCGCAGTCACCCAGGGCTAGAATTGCAACATCAGAAGAAGTAGCTTTTTTAATCTGTTCTTCGGTAGCTGGTGCTCCAGCCGGTTTTTTCACCCAGAGAAACTCTCGATTTCCCAGTGCCTCTGAAAGGACTTTAAGAATTATGTCTGCCCCGGGTTTGGTGTTGTCCACCAGGGAAACCTTATGAAAGTCATAGGGGAGAGGGTTTAGATCAAGTTTATTATCTTGAACTTCTCCTAATGGGTTGAGAACTTCTCTTTCGGTGAGTTTCACCTTCAAAAACAATCCTCCAACTTGTAACTTATTACATTAACTTGTGCTTAAAAATATTTGAGCTAGCTATAATAAATCCAGTTCAAATGTTATTGAAATACCCTTTGGTTGAGGAGTAAATGCAGTGTTTTTAAGCCTCTCTCCGGAATCTCTTAATCACGAAATCTTTATCCAGAGATAACAGGAACGAAGCTGCTCTAGGGCCCTGTTTTTTGCCAATAATGACTTTGTAGATTGCCTGAAATGCTTTTTGTGGTTTTAATCCCAGTTCTTCCAGTATCAGGTACATCTCATCATGGAGTTCCTGTGAATTGTAATCTGATGTTTCCAGCATATCTGCCACCTTACTCAGGAATAATTCCTGATTTTCGTTTATCTGTACATCTGGCAATGTTCCCTGGACATTAAACTTCACAAATCCAGGAGCGTATGTTTCCAGCCAGTTTTCCACATGAACTAATCGGGAATTCAACCTTTTTTTGGCATCAGAAGGTAGGTTTCTATATTCAGCACCTTCCATATCTGCAGGTAGTTGTGAGTTACGTTTCAGTATACTGAAGATCTTCTCGGGGTCATCGGTTATCTGCCGGGCCACAGTGAGGAAACGGTATGACGCCTGGAAAGGCACAGAATCGGCAGTGTTGATTTGGGATACTTCATAAATTTTTTTGAGTTTCTCCTTTTCCTTCTCTGAGGCAGCTTCCTCAGTATCGTAGAATATCTGTTCCACCCGATCATACTGATCTGTAAAATCAAGGAAAGGCATTCCCGGATCGAAATCTTTATGTTTCAGGGGTTTACTCCTGAATAAAAAGTAATTAAGGGTTTCAGGAGCTCCAATCTCCAGCCACTGGCCAGGAGTGAAGAAAACACCCTTCGATTTACTCATGGCATCACCTTTCAGGGTGATCCACTCATAAGGAACAGGATAAGGAGCCTGGTAATCAAAGATTTCCCGGGATATGACTTTACTCACATCGTAAGATCCGCCACTGGCGGCATGGTCCTTTCCAAAGGGTTCGCATGTCACACCAAAGATTTTCCATCGGGCAGCCCACTCCACACGCCAGGTTAACTTACCTTCGCCGGATTTAATGTCCATTTCGCCCTGGTGACCACACTGGCACTTGTAGAAAACAGTGTCTTTCTGATAATCGTAGGCAGTGGTGGTGTTCACCCGACCACATTCAGTGCAGATGGGATTGTAGGGTAACCAGTCAGCTTTCAGGGGATGTTCCCGGTACTGGTTGAAAATTTCCCTGATCCTGGGAGCTCTTTCCAGTGATTTGCGAATGTAATCATTGTAAACCCCGTCATGGTACATTTTAAACCCGGAATAGGTTTCCAGTTCTATTCCAAAGACAGGTAAAGTTTCCAGGAATGGTTTCTCAAAGTGTTCTACAAAGTTGTCACAGCAACCCTCAGGGCAGGGAATCTGGGAGTAAGGAACACCTAAATATTTTTCATAAGATTCAGGAAGAGGATAAGGCACTTTCCGTAGGGGATCGTGGTCATCAGCAATCCAAATGGTCTTGGCATCTTCACCAAGTTTTTTCAATGACTTTCCAACGGCGTTGGCTATGAAAACGTCACAAGAATTTCCAATGTGTATGGAACCAGAGATGGAAGTTCCACTGGCAACCACATGTTTGTCCACTTCCCAATTAGTTAAATCAGATGCAATTCGTTCAGTCCAATGTTTCAATCAATTCACCTTCTATCAAAAATAAAATTGAGGATTATTAATAAAAGAAATAAAAATGGGGGGATGAATCTTATTCGAATACTTCAGTAGGCGCTTCATCCAGCCATTCGTTCACAATTTTAATGGCACAGTAACTTCCGCACATGGTGCAGGTGTCAGGGTCTTCTGGTGGTCGGTTGTCCCTGATGGCACGGGCGTCAGCTGGGCATATGGAAGCGTTGTACTGAGCTTCCCAGTTGAGTTTTTTACGGGCATTGGCCATCACCAAGTCTTTTTCACCGTTGTGTATACCTTTAGCCATATCGCCAACATAAGCTCCGATACGGCTGGATATGACTCCCATTTTCACATCTTCTGGTCCTGGGAGTGCCAAATGTTCTGCAGGGGTAACATAACAGATGAAGTCTGCTCCAGCAGCAGCGGATTGGGATGCACCAATGGATGAGACAATATGATCATAAGCAGGTGCAATGTCAGTTACAATTGGACCTAACATGTAGAACGGAGCTCCACGGCAGAGTTTTTTCTGAATGGTTACGTTGGCCTGGATTTCATTTAAGGGTATGTGGCCAGGTCCTTCTGTTATGGTTTGCACACCAGCTTCTCGGGCCCGATCAATCAATTCACCTAGAATAATGAGTTCCTGCACTCCAGCACGGTCGGTGGCGTCGGCAATGGCTCCTGCCCTCATGGCGTTGGCCATGGACATCACGAAATCATATTCCTTGGCAATCTCCAGGATATAATCGTAATTCTTGTATAAGGGGTTTTCAGTTTCGTTTTCCACCATCCATGCAGATACTAAAGCCCCTCCACGGCTCACCAGTCCACCTTCCCTTCCCTGTCTTTTCAGACGTTTTAGGGTTTCCATGTTAACACTGCAGTGGATGGCCATGAAGTCAATACCGTCTTTGGCCTGCTTTTCTATGGCCTTGAACATGACATCTTCGTCCATGTAAATGGCAGCACCCTTCTTGCGGATGGTTTCGAAGGCAGCCTGGTATACAGGCACACTTCCCACTGGGATGTCTGATATTTTCAGAATTCTTCTCCTGATTTCATCCAGGTCTCCACCCACAGAAAGTTCCATCAATGTATCAGCATTATTGGCCATGGCAACCCTGGCCTTTTCTTCTTCCATATCAAAGTCGCATATATCTGTGGAAGTTCCGATAGTGGCGTTGACTTTTGTCCTGAGTCCGGACCCAATACCAACGGCTTTTACTTCCCTTCCAGTGTTACTGGGAATGGCAATGGTACCCTGGGCTACAGATTTTCGGATGAATTCAACGTCAACATTTTCCGCTTCAGCAACGGATTTCATTTCATCGGTTATAATCCCTTTTCTTGCATCGTCCATTTGTGTCATAGAATCACCGTGTAATCTTCAACTTGTAAAAATAATTAGCTTGGATTTTTTAAATTGTATCTGTCCATTACTACTTGATTTATGTTAATCTTAATTTGTTTTTATATTCCCCATAAAAATAGATATGGTTTTAGTCCCATGAGATCTTTCCCATGGAGATCATATTTCATTTTTAAAAAGAATGATAAAAAGTAATCAAATTTTTTATTTATTATTACTCATTCGCTGGTGAACCATTTCAAGACTGGGAACGTTGGTCTGACATCCTTCTGCTTCTACCACAAATGAAGAAACAGCAGAAGCCAGTTTTCCACAATATTCCAATGATTCTCCTCCAAGGTAAGTTTTAAGGAACCCTGCACGGTATGAATCGCCTGCACCGGTAGGATCAACAGTTTCACGTTCCAGAGCATCTACATTAATGGTTTTTCCGGAATATATTGTGCTCCCTTCCTTTCCCCTGGTTTTAACCACAATGGATGGGCCAAAATTCCTTAATTCATCTACATTCATCTTCATGGTTTTCAGAATGCGTTCTATCTCATGATGGTTCCCAAACAGAATATCTGAAATTTTCAGAACCTCAAGCAGATCATTTGGGGAGTACATGTGAAGATCCTGCCCTGGATCGAAGGATATAATTTTACCTTCCTTTCTGGCAAATTTACCACATTTCCAGTTAAAGGATGGGTCACCAGTGGCCAGATGAACTGCTTGTACATTTTTTATGGCATCATAGGGGACTTCGGATTCTTTAAATCGGGTAGCAGCCCCCCAGTAAAAATAAAAGATCTGATCATGGTTATTATCAGTCAATACGAATGCAGTAGGTGTTTTATCTTCTTTGACCACTATCATGTCCTGAATGTCAATTTTCTTATTTTCCAAATCTTTTTGGTAGTCAGATCCAGGAAAATCCCCTCCAACTGCCGATACTAGGGATGATTTAAGACCTAATGATGATGCAACCACTGCGACATTAGCTGCAGCTCCCCCATGGAAAGTTCGCATATTTTTAATAGCAGTGGAAGAATTGGGCAGGGGAAACTCGTTAACCTGGATTATGTAATCCAGTGCTGTGTGTCCAATAGTTAATAAATCTCTTTTTTCCCTCAGAACAATCACCTCCAATATTTCTATTTTAAGATTATTTAAAATTAACGGATTTATATGAATTAATAAGGTTATTGGGCATCGAATCCATTTTTATCCAATTGTCCAAGGTTTAAATTATTCAATTCTTTCAAAACCCAATTGTTCGATTATTTTTTGCCCTCTTCCAATGATAAATTCTAAAAAATCCTCCATTTGGGGGTTAGAGTTCCATATAATCATGTTAATTATGTGCATGGTATCTTCAGCAAGTAAATTGGAACCAGAAACAATTCCTGATATGAAACTACTGTTAAGGAAGGTAAACAAATCATCATTACTTTTAACCCTTTTCAGGGCATTTTGGGGTGAATGGGACACTTCAACAATTTCATAATCAATTCTTAACCGGTCTAAAGTGTTCCAAGCCAACCTTTGAGCTGAATGGGGGATTTCAATGAATTCTTTCCCAGCTAATTCTTGCACAGTCTCAGGTTGTTCTTGTGCACCAGATACCAGTACCAGGTGATCCCGGGCTATTGGTGTAAAATCCAGATCATGCATGAATGCATGCACAGGATCATCAAGAAGTAAAACATCGACCAGGCCTTTTTCAGCCATTTTAAGGGCATTCAAATCATCTGTACTAATAATCACAGTTTTTAAACCATAATGATATGATAAAACATCTAGCAGGCCAGATGATATGGGTCCACCACAGATCACAGGAATAGTTTCTTCCTGCAGCCTCTTTTGATATTGATGATATTTATCAAGGATTGAAATTGCCTGGCGGGTGAGTCCAGAACCTGATCCAGTGGTGTAAACTAATTTAAATCCTAATTTATGTTCAGCATCGTGAATCCGCCTGTTTAAAACAGCATGGGATATTCCAAGGCTCTTAGCAGCTTCTCTTTGCGACCATGTTTGGGAAATTGTTTCCAAAGCATCAAAAAGTCGGTATGTAAACTTCACACCATTTATTTCCAGGTTTAACGTTGGATTAAACTCCATATGACTCGATTTAGATTTTTAAATTTCTTAATACTATTAATTATTGGTTTGATTATTCAAGTTTCCAGTTGATACTCGGATTGAGTATGGAGATTATATATATCAAACCAGATAGATATACACCACGAAATAATGCTGATTACGGTGAAACAATTGATTTTAAACCAAGCTATAGAAGAAATAATTGATAATGTATGCTCTGTTTCAGAAGAACTCGACCCAAAGAACATTGATGACATGAATAAAATGTTAAAATCGTCTAAACACGTTTTCGTCATGGGATTAGGACGTTCTGGCCTGGTGGCCAGGGCGTTTGCAATGCGTCTCATGCACCTGGGAATAAGTGTGTATGTGGTGGGTGAGACAACCACTCCTGCTTTAAGTCCGGAGGATTGTCTTTTAGCAATTTCTGGTTCAGGTGAAACCTTCAGTATTATCAGTGCAGCTAAAATAGCCCAGAAAAGAAGAACCAAAATTATTGCAGTGACTTCCTATGTAGACTCTACTCTGGGGAAAATGGCAGATCTGGTGGTGCACATTAAGGGACGTACTAAGATCGATTCAGAAAAAAATTACATCACTCGACAGATAAACGGCAAACATCAGTCTTTATCTCCATTAGGGACTTTATTCGAGGTCACCACCCTCATATTCCTTGACAGCTTAATTGCCCAGTTAATGGTTGAAATGGGAAAAACAGAAGAGGATATGAAGGCAAGACACACAGTAATTGAGTAAATAATCAAATAATCACGTTTATGGATTATTTTTTTTTTAATTCTATTTTTTTATCTTTTGATATTTAGTAACTGGGTAAACTAATACCAAGTAACTGGGTAAACTAATACCAAGTAACTGGGTAAACTAATACCAAGTAACTGGGTAAACTAATACCAAGTAACTAATTAAACTCTTAAATGATTATCCTGTGTGGATGGGTGTAAATATTGAATCTACCGTTTCTCAGAAAGCCTACCAGGGTAATTCCTGCTACATCACCAATTTTCAACCCTTCAACTGTAGGGGCGGCCTTGGTTACCATGATGGGTATACCTACATTGGCTAGTTTAACCACGCGATCTGGTGGGATCCTACCACTACAAACCAGGAAACATACAGAAAAGTCTAAATCTTTCCTTAAACCAGCACCAATTACTTTATCCACAGCAACATGTCTGCTTACATCTTCCCTGACAATGAAATGGTTTTTATCCACCAGGGCAGCTACATGAGTGCCTCCGGTTTTGGACCATACTTCTGCCTTTTCAATCAGATGATCATATGCCTGGAGAATCTTCTCACTTTCAACCTTGAGTTCAGATTTTATCGGGGTTAAGATTTGGTCTCTATGGAACCAGCCATCATAACAGGCCAGATCATCTTTTTTGATATTATCATAATTTTTTAGGAGAACCTGAATGGATTCTGGTCCAATTTCAATGTTTTTGACATCATCTTGGGATTTTATGTACCGTTCATCCAGCAAATAACCTAAAGTGAAATCTTCAAGGTCATCCGGGCTCAGATAAAATTTGCCAAGTTTTTCACCGTTAACCATCAGTTCCATTTTCATATCCAGGGCCACCAGATCTTCCAACTTGCGAGCCTGGTGGTTGACCTTGATAATCATGGTTTTCTTAAACATTTTACCCATTTGAATACCTCGTAACATCTTATATCATTAATGATACTCTGATCCCAAGATATCTATGATGCTTAATCTGCTTACGATAATATAATCTGAAATATCTAGATCATAAAAAAAACCGCACATTCAAGAAGTCGGTTTCAAATTAATTCTTTAATCCCTCTCGGCTACAATGTCATTTATCCAGGATATGGCTGCTGCTATGTTGGGAAAACCGATGGTGCTGGTGAGCAAGAGCACGGTTTGATAAACTTCTTCTTCAGATGCTCCATTTTGAAAAGCCCTTCTTGCGTGGCTGTGAACACCTCCTTCAGATCTGATGGCGGCTGATGCGGCCAATTGTATGAGTTGGGTGGTTTTTTCATCAAGAGGCCCTGAATTTCGAACAGCTTCACCTAAATTACTCAGTGCGTCACTATATTCTGGAAATTTCTCTTTTATACTCATGTAATGTTTGGGCATTTTTTTGGACATATCCAACCTCCTAAACTTAATCCTGATACACCAGTATATAAGTTGAAGCAGATATATTTTACCATATTTGCTAACTTAAAACCTAAAATCATAGTAGATAACTTTAAAATACATTTTATAAAGGTTGATGAACTAACAGGCCAAGCAACGCTGTTATTCTTCTTATTAATATTCCTTTATATTATAAAATGATAAATAATTAGAGAAGGTAAGTATCAGATTAAATTATCACAAGTTCTATTTCAATAACAAGTTCGTTTCAATATATTAAAGTTGGATCTTGAAAGATCTATAAAAATGATAACAGTATTATTGGTGGCGGCCATTGGCTTTTTTAAGTAATAAGTGGCCTGAACTGGCAATGATTTGATAAACCATCATTATAATGAATTTAACTGTAAATAGGAGTAAATAACATATGGATTTCGATAAACAGGTTCAAATAGCCGAAAAAGAATTGAAAGGACTTTATGAGAGTGAAAAACCCGTAGTACTGGTTGGTTCGGCTACTTGTGGTAATTCAGCCGGAGCTGAAGAAATAAGGTCTGTAATTCAAGAAGAATGCATAAAAAATGATATTGACTGCAAAATAGTTCAAGTGGGTTGTATAGGGCTCTGCTATGCAGAACCAATCATCACCATCATCAAACCAGACAATCCTCAGATTTTTTATGGAAATCTCACCCCTAAAATTGCAAGGGAACTGGTGAACGCATACATTGATGGAGATGATCCACTGGCAAAATATGCACTGGGTACTACTGGTGAAGGTAAACTAGAGAATATCCCACACCTGTTTGATCTTCCTGTTTTAAAACCACAGGTCAGGCGAATACTCCGTAACTGTGGGTTGATTGACCCCTACAATATTAATCATTACTTGGCTAAAGGAGGATACAGTGGATTGAACGAAGCCCTCCAAATGGAACCAGAAGAAATAATTGAAAAAGTTAAAAAATCAGGGTTGAGGGGAAGAGGAGGAGCAGGTTTTCCCACTGGGATGAAATGGGAGTTATGCCGAAATGAAGAATCACAAACCAAATACCTCATTTGCAACGCTGACGAAGGAGATCCAGGAGCATTTATGAACCGTTCCCTCCTGGAAAGCGATCCCCACTCAATATTAGAAGGAATAATTATTGCTGCTTACGCTATCGGGGTTCATGAGGGTTACATATATTGTAGAGCAGAATATCCCCTGGCATTGAAAACATTGAAACATGCCATCTCCCAGATGATGGAACACGGGCTTCTCGGGGAGAACATTCTTGATTCTGGATTTGATTTTAACTTGAAAATAAAAGAAGGGGCAGGAGCATTTGTTTGTGGGGAAGAAACAGCTTTAATTGCATCTATAGAGGGCAAAAGAGGCACTCCACGTACTCGGCCGCCATTCCCAACCACCTCTGGTTTATGGGGTAAACCCACCGTAATCAACAATGTGGAGACCATGGCTGGGGTGGCCCTGATCATGCAGAAGGGCCCGGGAAAATTCAGTGAAGTTGGATCAGAAGACAGCAAAGGTACAAAAACCTTCGCCCTGGTGGGTGATGTTCACCACACTGGATTAATAGAAGTTCCACTGGGAACAACTCTCAGAGAAGTCATATTCGATATTGGTGGTGGAGTTACTGGTGGTAAAAAGTTTAAAGCAGTTCAGGTGGGAGGACCCTCTGGAGGATGTATTCCCAAAGATTTCGTGGACACTCGTATAGATTACAGTTCATTAAACGTGGCAGGGGCCATAATGGGTTCTGGTGGAATGGTCATTATGGATGAAGATTCCTGCATGGTGGACGTTGCCCAATATTTCCTGAAATTCACCCAGAACGAATCATGCGGTAAATGTGTTCCCTGCAGACTGGGAACCAAACAGATGTTAGACATATTAACAGACATAACTGAGGGAAAAGGCCGATCGGACGATCTGGATCTTCTAAAAGATCTGGCTGAAGCAATTAAGGCAGCTTCACTGTGTGGTCTTGGTCAGGGGGCTCCTAATCCAGTACTGACTACTTTAAGATATTTTATGCCGGAATATGAGGCTCATATTAACGACAAGATCTGTCCAGCCAGACACTGCAAAGAACTAATTTCCTACGTTATAATGCCTGAAAAATGCACTGGATGTCGATTATGTTACAAATCATGCCCTGCAGAGGCTATAACTGGAGAAAAAAAAGAGCCACATGTGATAAATCAGGAAAAATGCATCAAATGTGGTACCTGTATGGAATTATGCCAGGGGAAATACGATTCAATTAAACGTGTATCCCCGCCCATAATATGAATTGTTTAATCCTGTAACAAACCAGTTAAATTAGTTTAATTCGGTAAAAAAAATCGAGTTAATCAGGTAATAACCAATTAAATTGTGTGATACAATATAAAAAAAGAATTTGCCCTTAAATGTAGATTAAAATAAAATAAGCGAATTTGCATTGAATATAGATTTGAATATAGATTATATGAATATAGATTATAGATATTAACAATGATTTAGAGGTCGTTTTTATGGATGAAATAAAATTCACCATGGATGGGTTACAATTAAAAGCCCAGAAGGGAGATACCATTCTCCAGGCTGCTACTCGAAACGGTATTTACATCCCCCATCTATGTTACCACCCTGATCTGGAGCCCATGGGTGCTTGCAGGTTATGTTTAGTTGAAAATGCCGAAGGACGTCTGGTCACATCCTGTGAAACACAGGTGGAGGAGGGAATGGAAATATCCACCACCAGTAAACGGGTTGAAAATTCCAGGCAGATGGTGGCACGGCTTTTAATTGCCAACCATGAAGTGGAATGTTTAACCTGTGCCCAGAACAACCAGTGTAAATTACAAGAAATAGCATCTTTTTTTGGGATTGAACTTGATGATATCAGTGATCTGAGGCCATCACTCCTGGAAATTCCTCCTGATGAATCAAACCCATTTTTTACACGGGATTTGAAAAAATGTGTCCTCTGTGGGATATGTGTCCGAACCTGCCGGGATCGCCTGGGGGTTAGTGCCATAGACTTCGGTTTCCGAGGATACGAAACCAGAATAACCACCCCCATGGACAGACCAATCCTGGAATCAAGCTGTGTCTCCTGCGGAGAATGCGTGGAAGCCTGCCCAGTGGGGGCCCTGGTTCCCAAAGAAACCTTGAAACCAACCAGAGAAGTTAAAACCACCTGCACCTACTGTGCGGTGGGGTGTGGCTTATATTTGGGTGTGAGGGGAGAAAAAATCGTAAGTGTCAGAGGAGACAGAGACCATCCCTTAAGCCAGGGAAACCTATGTGTAAAGGGCAGATATGGATTCAAATTCATTAACCATCCAGACAGACTGATTAAACCCCTTATAAAAAAGGAGGGACAGTTCGTGGAATGTGAATGGGACGAAGCAATGGAATTTGCAGCCCAAAAACTTTCCCAGTATAAAGATGATTCATTTGCAGCCATATCATCAGCTCGATGCACCAACGAGGATAACTACGTTTTACAAAAGTTCACCAGACTGGCCATGGGCACCAACAACGTTGACAACTCGGCCCGTTCATGTCACGCCCCATCCGTAGCAGGATTGGCCCGGAGTCTTGGAAGCGGAGCCATGAGCAACTCTTTAACCGAAATACCCAACGCTAAATGCCTTTTTTTCATAGGAACCAATCCTACGGACAGTTACCCCGTTTTGAGCATGAGAATAATGGATGCAGTTAGAAATGGGGCTAAAATCATCATAGCTGATCCTCGAAACATAGATCTGTCTCGCCATGCAGACATAACCATTCAACACAATCCTGGAACAGATGTAGCTCTTATAATGGGTATGATACGGGTTATTATAGATGAAAAACTCCTGGATGATGAATTTATTCAGGAAAGGTGTGAGGATTTTGATGCTCTATCCGAATCTCTGGAAGAATTCGACCTGGAAACTGTGGAAGAAATAACCGGGGTCAAACCTGATAAGATCGAGGAAGCAGCACGTTTGTACGCTACCACAGAACCTGCCGCTATATTTTATTCTCTGGGAATAACTGAACATTCTCATGGGACGGATAATGTGTTTGCCCTTTCAAACCTGGCTTTGGTAACTGGTAACTTTGGTAAACCCTACTCTGGGGTTAATCCCATCAGGGGACAGAACAATGTTCAGGGGTCATGTGATATGGGATGTTTACCTGATTCATATCCTGGTTACCAGAAAGTGGAGAATCCTGATGTTCAGGAAAAATTTGAAAAAGCATGGAACTCCAAACTCAGTCCCAAAACTGGGTTGAAGATGCCAGAAATGATGGAAGCCGCCAGAGATGGTCAAGTGAAGGCTATGTATATTATGGGTGAGAACCCGGTTTTATCGGAACCAGACTGCTCCAACATCTGCCATGCTCTGGAAGCAACTGATTTTTTAATTGTACAGGATCTGTTCATGACTGAAACAGCACTTAAGGCGGATTTGATCTTGCCAGGAGCTTCTTATGCAGAAAAAGATGGTACTTTTGCCAATGCTGACCGGAGAGTGCAGCGGGTGCGGCAGTCCATAAGGCCTGTGGGTGATTCCAAGCCAGACTGGCAGATAATCTCAAAACTGGCTCAGAAAATGGGAGTAGATGGCTTTGATTATGCAAGTTCAGAGGATGTTGCCGCTGAAATTGCAAGTCTTGCTCCGATATATGGGGGAATGTACTACTCCTGCCTGGAAGAAGACAGCAAACAATGGCCCTGTTACCATGAAAAACATGAAGGAACACCCGTCCTCTATGAAAAAGAGTTTTCCACTGAAAACGGAAAAGCAAAATTCATCCCACTTACTTACCGGCCACCAGCGGAATTACCTGATGAAGAATATCCTTTGGTTCTTACTACAGGTCGCAGAATCTTCCATTATCACACCAGCACCATGACCGGTGCCACAGAAGGATTGAAGGAACTTTATGATCACGATCCTGTGGAGATGAGCCCTGAAGATGCCAAAAGAATTGGTTTAACAGATGGGGACTGGGTGTGGGTGATATCTCGCCGGGGGAAAATAAAATCTCAAGTGGAAGTAACGGAAAGATCACCGGCAGGTCTGGTGTTCATGGCATTCCACTCACGGGAAACAAAAACCAATCTGATAACCAGCCCAGCCTGCGATCCAGTTACTAAAACTCCTGAATTCAAGTACTGTGCAGTTAAAATTGAGAAATGCAAGGAATGAGTAGAATCAGACATGAATTGGATATCAGACATGATTGGATGTACTATCCTGCATGAATTGGATACAACATCCTTTTTTTAAACATTTTTTTAAAGTTAAAGGCTAATTAAAAAATTAACAGCCACCATAGTAAGGTTCTCTGTTGTTAATTGCTTCTATGAATAGGTTTTCCATAGTTTCATCAGAAGCCCCCTTCCTCATGGGTTCAATCAGATCTACCAGGTTGTCATTTCTAAGTAAACAGGGTTTAAGCTTCCCATCAGGGGTTATCCTGAGTCTGGTGCAGTTTTTGCAGAATTCGGTGTTGTCCATGGGTCTGACCACTTCTATTTCTCCCCCTTCAAGGAAGTATTTCTTCCTATCCTGCATGAAGGGGCGGGTTTTGATGTCAGTGGCTTTTTTGTTAAGCTCCTCTTCTATGATACCAATGTCGTAGTAATAATCATCGAAGAAATCAGAATCAGGACAACTTTCAGCTTTTAGAAGTTCGATGATCTGTAGAATAGCTCCGTTCTTTTTGCAGAACTGGAACATATCCCATATTTCATCATGGTTCAGTCCCTTCATAACCACCATGTTCACCTTAACTGGATACAGTCCAACCTCTACAGCCTTCTTGATCCCATTTTTCACTGAGTCAATGTAGTTACTTTTGGTTATGAAACGGTAAGTCTGGGGGTTCAGAGTGTCAAAACTCACATTAACCCTATTTAACCCTACATTTTTAAGTGAAAGTGCATATTTCTCCAGTAATATGCCGTTAGTGGTTAGAGAAACATCTTGAAATCCCAGAGAGGATATTTTACTTACAATATCAACAATGTCATCTCTTATGAGGGGTTCCCCTCCTGATAATCGGATTTTTCTTATTCCAATGTTTTTGGATATTATGGAAATTCTTTCTATTTCCTGGGGAGTCATCTCATATTCCTGGGGGATAATACCATCATGGTGGCAGTAAAAGCAGCGGATGTTACAACGGTTGGTTATAGATATGCGCAGGGAAATAATGGGCCTTTGGAAATTGTCAGTCTTAAAATTATTCATAGCAGGTCAACCATTTAGTCTAATTATAATTCAAATCGTGAATATTCAGAATATGAAAGTTTAAAGTCATTTTTAGTCTTCAAAATTCCTGATCCATAATTCTATTTTTTCTGGAGGAAGGTTTCCTTCATTATCTTCAATTTCATCTGTTTTAAGGGTACTAATCATTCCCATTATACTTTTTTTAATGAAATCCTGTACAAAAGGGTTCAGAGGGATCTTTTTATCACCAATATAGAGTTCTACTTCCATCAATTTCCTCATTTTACAGGAT